>NZ_CBRA020000045.1:0-46825 GCF_000469945.2 Paenibacillus sp. P22
CGCCAGGCGGACCGGCGATGCGGCCTCGGGCGGAGCGGGCAGCCATACCGCCACCTACGACCTGTTCGCGGCCGGCAAGGATGTGGAGGAAATCGCGCAGGAGCGCGGTCTCAGCCGCGTAACGGTGGAGAACCATCTCATGCGCTGCGCGGACGAGGGAGCCGAGCTGGACTGGAGCCGAATCATTCCCGAGGAGCAGGAGCCGCTCATTCTCGAGGCGGTGCAGCGGCTTGGCGGCGACAAGCTGCGTCCGCTCAAGGATGCCCTGCCGCCGGAGGTGGACTATTTCGCCATCCATGGCGTGCTCCGCAAGCATGGCATCAGCAAAAGCTAGCCGGCATGCCTGCCGATCGGCAGCGGAAGCTTACGCTCGGCGAGAGCCGGCTGCGGCTACAGCGGCAAGGCGGCAAAAAGTAAGGTTCGCAGAAAAGAGCGGTCCGGAAGGGGGGAGCCCCGGCGGACTGCTCTTTTTGATGGAAAGGGTCCCTTGAAAAGCCGGCTTCCATAGCTCTGATGTGCTGAAATCCGGAGCGGGAAGGCGGTGAAGGGGAAAGAAAGGGAAGAAAATAAAAGCCAGAGCAAGCGTTAAGGCGTTTTATGCGCTTTTTCGCAGGTTAGTTTTGTAAAGCGAACATTGATTTAGTATACTGAACGTTAGATAGGCCAAGGAGGTAAATAAATGAATTCCATCATGATTTTTCTGCATGTGCTCGGGGCGGGAGGAGTCGGCTTCTACCTGATTCTTCCGTTCCTCGTAGGCCGTGCATCCCGCCTCGCGGGAGCGGGACAGCAAGGGCTGGCCGAAGGCTGATCGCCGGCAACCGGATCGCCCAGTATTTCCTGATCCTGCAGTTCCTGACGGGCGGCTACTTGATCTCCCAGGCGGATTACACCGTGCTGTGGATGGTCCTGGTCATCGTGCTGTTCCTCGCCATCGCGGCGCTCGGCGGCATCCAGACCAAACCGCTGAAGCGGATCGTCAGCCAGATTCAGGCCGGCCAGAGCGCTACGGCGGAGATCGGCAAAGTACGCATGTTCAGCTTCATTTTGCTCGTTCTTTATATCGTGACGCTTTACCTGATGGTGAATCCTTTCTACAAATGATTCACCCGACGGCCTGACCATGCCTGATTGGCGGCAACATCCAGTGACAGGGGGAGCGGCAAATGGACAACAGAACTCCGGAGCTGCTTACGTTCGGAGAGAGCATGGCGCTGTTCATGCCTGCCGAGCAGCGCACGCTGGAGCATGCTTCTACGCTCGAGATCGCCTTCGGAGGCGCCGAGAGCAATACGGCGATCGGCGCCGCGCGGCTCGGCTGCAGCGTCGGATGGTTCGGCGCCCTCGGCGACGATCCGTTCGGGAGGAGAATCCGTAAGGCGCTGCGGGGCGAAGGCGTCGATGTATCGAGGGCGGCCCTCAGCAAGGAAGCTCCGACGGGAATGATGTTCCGCGAGGAAGAGGCCGGACGGCTCGCCGTCCACTATTCCCGCAAAGGCTCCGCGGCGAGCAGGATGCGGCCGGATCATTTGGATGGCGCTTACATAAGCGGAGCCCGTCTGCTGCATCTGACGGGCATCACGATGGCGCTGTCGGCCGAAGCCCGCGAGACCGCGTTCCGAGCAATGGAAATCGCAGCGGGGGCGGGAGTCAAGATCAGCTTCGACCCGAACCTCCGGCTCAAGCTATGGTCGGTGGACGAAGCGAGGGACAGCATCCTGCGGGCGGCTGCGATGGCGGATTATTTCCTCCCGGGCTGGGACGAGCTCAAGCTTCTCTACGATACGGAGGACGAAGCCCGCATCCTGTCGCGCTTGACCGAGCTGAAGGCGGTCACAATCATCAAAGGCAAGGACGGCGCTTCGCTCCTCCTGGAGAACGGGGCCGCAGAGGCGATTCCTTTCTATCCGGCGGACAAGGTCGTCGATACGGTCGGAGCCGGAGACGGCTTCGGCGCGGGCTTCCTCGCCGGCCTGCTGAAAGGCATGGGCGCCCGCGAAGCGGCGAGGATCGCCAGCATTTGCGGCTCTCTTGTCGTGCAGGGAAGAGGAGACTGGGAAGCGCTGCCGAGCTGGGCAGCAGTCCAGCAGCGGCTGGATAATTCGGTATGGGTGGAGCGTTGATCCGATGACGGAATTACCGAACAAGGGCGAGCGGCGGCGGGACGGCATCCTGACCGTGCTCAAGCAGCAGGGACGCATAACGATCTCCGAGATCGTAGAGAAGTTCGGCTGCTCCGAGGCGACGGCGCGGCGGGATCTGGAGCTGCTGGAACGCACCGGACCGCTCGTGCGCACGATCGGAGGGGCCATGTACGACGGCATGAATCCCGTCCGGGACAGCTCCTTCGCCGAGCGGCAAGGCATTTCCCTGCTCGAGAAGGAGCATATTGCCCAGGAAGCCGCAAGGCATATCGTGGAGGGGGATGTGGTCGGCCTCTCCGGAGGAACGACCAATTACCTCATCGCCAAGCTGCTCAAGACCCGCAAGGGCATCACGGTCGTGACCAATGCGGTCAACATCGCGATGGAGCTTGCGGGAAGCGAGATCCAGGTCGTCGTAACCGGCGGCATGATGCGGCACAACAGCTTCGAGCTGTGCGGCCCGCTTGGGGAAGGCATGGTGTCCCATCTCAATATCGGCAAGATGTTCATCGGCGTCGACGGCATATCGGAGAACGGCGGCATCACGACCTACTCGGAGCAGGAAGCCCAAATCGCCAAGGCGCTGATGAGCCGGTCCCAGATTACGTATGCGGTCTTCGACCAGAGCAAGGTGGGCCGGACATCCCTGTTCTCCATCGCCCAGCTCAAGGATCTGGAGGCGGTCATCACGGACCGCCATCTTCACGGGAGCCTGGCCGATGCGGCCCGGCGCTGCGGCGTCGCGGTCTATGTGGCCGGCGAAGCCGAAGATGAGGACGAAACCGCGGAACAAGGCTGAAGCGGAATCGACTGCAAAAGGCTGTAGCGAGATTGGACCGCTCGGCTGTGCACGCATTTTCAATCGATATAACCCCGGAGCGTCCTCGCTCCGGGGTTTTGTTCCTTCTAAACGTGAAAAGGCGGCCTGTTGGCACAGGCCGCCTGCAGTTTAAAAAGGAAATAAGGTCAACGCTCGTAGACCGCCTCGCCGCCGACCCAGGTCGCCGCAACATCGAGGCTCTCGTCAAGCAGCACGAGATCGGCCCACTTGCCTTCGACGATGCTGCCGGTCTGGGCGGACATGCCGAGCAGCGCGGCGGGGTTGCCGCTGCACAGCCGGCTCACCATCGGCACGCTCCAGCCGCTGGCTTCCTTGAACAGGCGGAGCGCGCCGGCCATCGTGAGCGTGCTGCCGGCCAGATTACCGGCTCCGGTCAGGCGGCAGATGCCGTTCTTCATCGTCACCGGCTGGCCGCCGAGCTCATACTGGCCGTCGGACAGTCCGGCCGCCGAGATCGCATCCGTAATGAGCGAAAGCTTGTCGGCCGGCTTGGCGCGGGCGAGCAGCCGCATCGCGGCCGGATGCACGTGATGGCCGTCCGCGATGAGCTCCGCATGGATGCGGTCATCCGTGAGGATGGCTCCGACCGTGCCCGGCTCGCGGTGATGGAGGCCGCGGCTCGCGTTGAACGCATGGACCGCGCTGCGGAGGCCGGCGTCCGCAGCCGCCTCCACCTGGTCATAAGTGGCATCCGTATGGGCGGCGGCGGCGATGATGCCATGCTCCGACAGCCAGGCGATCAATTCGATGGAGCCGGCCAGCTCCGGAGCGAGCGACAGCTGCTTGATCAGCCCCGGATAAGACGCATTCCATTGCTGCAGCCATTCGAGCCGGGGATCGACGCGGAATTCGGGGTTCTGGGCGCCCATCCATTTGGGGCTGAGGAACGGCCCCTCCAGATGCACCCCGCCGATCCGAGCATGCGGCATCGGGGCGCTGCGGTATTCGTCGGCCGCTTCGAGGACGCGGGAGATCTGCTGCTCCGAAGCCGTCATCGTCGTGGCGAGCAGCGTCGTCGTTCCATGCGAGGCGTGGAACTTCGTAATCGTATCGTAGGCTTCCTGCGTGGCGTCCATGAAGTCGGCTCCGTAGCCGCCGTGGACATGCAGATCGATGAAGCCGGGGAGCAGCCAGCCCCCGCGGCCGTCGACCGTCGCAATATTGGTATCGGTATCGCCCTGCCCGTCCGGCTCGATGGCCGCGATGCGGCCGTTCTTGACGGTGACGGAGCCGTATACCGCTTCATCGCCGACGGCGATATTCACATGGCTGACGCGAAAGTGCTGCATCCTTCATTCCCTCCTGTTGCCAGCAAGCTTGCCGCCTCCCGATCGAGCAGAACCGTTACCCGCGCATGGGTCTGCAGCAGGGAAGCGGGGCAGTCGGTCGTAACCGGGCCGGTCAGCGCGCGCTTCACGATATCGGCCTTGTCCGCGCCGCGCACGACGAGCAGGATGCGATGGGCCTTCAGAATGGAGCCCACTCCCATCGTGACCGCTTGGCGGGGCACCTCGTCGATGGAGGAGAAGAACCGCGCATTGGCTTCGCGGGTCGCTTCGTCCAGCGTCACGACATGGGTGCCGGCGCTGAGCTGGCTGTCCGGCTCGTTGAAGCCGATATGGCCGTTATGGCCGAGCCCGAGCAGCTGCAGATCGACGCCCGCCTGCTCCAGCATGGCGTCATAGGCGGCGCAGTGGGCTTCCAGGTCGCCCGACATGCCGTCCGGCAGGAAGGTCCGATTCAGCGGAATATCGATCTTGGAGAACAGATGCTGGTTCATGTAATAAGCGTAGCTCTGCTCGTTGTCCGGCGTCAATCCCACATACTCGTCGAGATTGTAGGTCGAGACGGATTTGAAGGAAATTCCGGAGCGGGCGGCCGTATCGACGAGGCTCCGGTAAATGCCCACCGGCGTCGATCCGGTAGCCAGGCCGAGAACGGCATTCGGCTTGGCGGCGACGAGCTCCGCAATGAGCGAGGCTGCAGCGGCATCCAGGTCTTTGTTATCTTGAAATACGCGAATTTCCATGATCGTTCATCCTCCCTGTCAGCGGCAGTTCGTTTTCTTTCAGTCTACGCTTTTTTTGATTCGATGACAATGAAAATGATCATAACGCACATAAAAATGAGCAATACAATCAATGGAAAGAATTGCCCCGGCCTGTTTGCCCAGCAGGTCCACCCGGGGTATGATAAGAAGAATGACTAGCGGAAAAAGACAATCGATCACAATCGACTAGGGCAGCAACCGCGTTCGATATAGCGATAATGAAGGAGTCTTAGGATGAGCAGCTCACGATATCAGGATACTTCCGGCGGCGGGACGGAGCAGCGCAAGGCCGAGCATATCCGCATCTGCCTCGAGGAGCAGGTGCAGGGAACGGGTGCCGGCAACGGACTGGACCGTTACCGCTTCCTTCATAACGCCTTGCCCGAGCTGGACTGGGCGAGCGTTTCTTTGGATACGGACTGGCTGGGCATTCGCATGAAGGCGCCGCTGCTCGTGAGCTCGATGACGGGCGGGACGGACGAGGCGGGCCGAATCAACCGGGGTCTTGCCGAAGCTGCCGAGGCGCGCGGATGGGCGATCGGGCTGGGCTCGATGAGAGCCGTATGGGAGAAGCCCGATCTGGCCGATTCGTTCCGGGTCCGTCGGGAGGCGCCGAGCGTGCCGATCATCGCCAATGTCGGAGCGGTGCAGCTCAATTACGGGCTCGATGCCGATGCCTGCCGCAGGCTTGTCGAAGCCGCGGAGGCGGATGCTCTCGTGCTGCATCTCAATTCCCTGCAGGAAGTGTTCCAGCCGGAAGGCGATACCCGATTCTCCGGCTTGCTGGCAGCGATTGAGACGCTCTGCCGGCATGCGGGCGTGCCGGTCGGCGTGAAGGAGGTCGGCTGGGGCATCGATCCGGACACCGCCGTCCGCCTGGCGGAAGCCGGCGCCTCCTTCATTGACGCCGCCGGCGCAGGAGGCACCTCCTGGAGCCAAGTCGAGAAGCATCGCTCGCGCAGCCCTCTTCGCGCCCAGGCGGCCGAAGCGTTCGCCGATTGGGGAATTCCGACGGCGGAGTCCGTCCTCGGAATCCGCCGCCGGCTGCCCGGCATGAAGCTTATCGCTTCAGGCGGATTAGCCAATGGAGTCGAAGCGGCCAAGGCGATCGCGCTTGGAGCCGATCTTGCGGGCTACGGCCGGGCGCTGCTGCCGGGCGCCGCAAGCGGAGCGGATGCGGCGCAAGCCATCTCCGGCCAAATGGAGAGGATCGAGTTCGAGCTGCGGACGGCGATGTTCGGCATCGGCGCCGGAACGCTTGAGCAGCTTCGCGGCCATGAACGGCTGAAGCCTGTCCACCCTTGACGAGGGAGGACAGGCTTCTTCAATTCCAGATCGGTACCCGGTCTATTTGATCAATCCCGTTCCTTGGATTTTCACCTTCGCCTGAATTTCGAATTTGAGCCTCGGATAAATCTCCAGCCACTCCTGATAGGCTCGGGAGCTGAGATGAGTAGCCCGGTAGCGGAGGCCGAAGCCGAACGGGTCGACGCCTGCCTTCTGGATTTTTTGGAAGAGGGCCATCGCATCCTTCTCGAGGTCGCGCTCGAACATTTTCTGCAGCTCGCCCCAATCCTGGTTGAACACATTGTTCGGCGCTTCCTCGATCGCGCCTGCTATGTTCACCTTCATCTTCAGGATTCCGTTGCTGCTGACCGTATAGCGAGAGGAGATATCGGTCGCGGTGAGGATGATGGGATGGCCGTCAAGCTTGGTTTTGATGATGGAGTTCACATACTGCTGGTCCAGCTGGTTGAACAGCTGGGTTTCCTCCGGCGTGAGAATGGTTCGGACCTTGGTTTTGTCCAGAAGAGCGAGGCGGTCGACTTCATATCCGTTGCCGGTCGTGCGGATGACGGGAAGATAGGGATCCATCCCTTTCTCCGTCCTTCTCCGCTGCAGATCGAACAGATGCTCCGTGCGGATATAGGAAGAGCGGGTGCCGTCCCCTCCGAAGGTAAGAAACAGCGAGTTGCCGGAGTACCTTTCGGACAGGGGCATTTTCTGCAAAATGTCGTATCCCTGGCTGCCGGCCATGGCGACATACGCCGAGCCTTGAATATCGCGGCGCCGGACCATCCAGTCCACCGCATCGCTGATATCGTCATGGCTGAGCTTCTTCCCGAGCACGAACATTTTGCAATGCCCCAGATCGAGCTCCTTGTCCAGCAAGGCTTTGATCCGCCGGACGCCTTCCGATATTTCGGCCGCTTCGATCGTTTCCACCTGCGATTTTTCCATGCCGGGCTCGATTTTGGAATTCGGAATCGACAGGCGGAGCGTAATGCGGTAAGGCTTCTGCTCGCTGCCGGACTTGTCGATCGCCACGGCGACGACAAAAAAACGCTTGTCGATATCGACGAATCCGCATCCTCCGAGCGGCAGCAGGAGCAGCGCCATAACGGCCAGCAGCCAGGATCGGAGCGGCATCATCCTCTTGCGTGCCGCACGGCTCTTCATATCGGCTTCTTCCTTCGCCACGACACGACGATCAGGAACAGCACGGTCGCCGCCTCGAGGAACATGCGGACGATGAGCCAAACCTCGGCGATTTCGAAATCGATCCTTTCGTTCAAGAACAAGAGCCCTACGAATGAAAGGACGAAAAAAGAGCCGCACACCCACCAGTTGGCAGCCGGGGCGATGCTGTAGTCAACTTTGAATTTATATTTTTTGCTCACGCTGAGAATGAACTCCATCGACTGGTTCCATCCCGTAATCGCATACATAAGGGACAGTCCGAGATACAGGAACAGGAAAACGAACACGACACGCTCAATGAAGCCGTATCTCATCGTCATGGAATCCGCCGTTTGCGTCCACACGTACAGGTAGCGCTCCACTCCCATCGTTCCGTGAAAGCCGATCGGGAGGAAGAAGGTCGCCAGGAGAATCAGCGTGCCGGTTGCGGGAATGATCCATCGTCCTTCAAGCGGAAGTTGGGCGGGTTGACCCGATTGAAGATGGCCATATTGATATATCCTGTGAAAATAAAGGTTCCGGCTCCGACGCTCGACAAGGTCGGAAAGCGGTTCACGTATTGCGCGATCGTATAGATGGCGTCCCAGCTCAAGTCCGGGCTTCGTACGCCCTTGAAGAGAATGAGCAGCACGAGCGGGGCGACCAGCAGCATCGTAATCTCCAGCAGGTAGAGGATCGTCAATGCCGATCGCGTCGCTCCGTAAACGCATAACAGGCCGAGAATGAGGTACAGGTTCCACGCGGGCTGGTCGGGAGTGAGCACTCGGTTCATGAGCAGCGTGAAGCCGATCAGCGCGAAGCTGGAAGCGAAGAACCACATGAATGCATATACGGGAAGCAGCGTTTTGACGAGCCATTCCGGCAGGAAGAGCCTCAGGATCTCCGGCAGGCCCAAGCCGGGGAATTTGGACAGCGCGCTGGTCGAAGCATAGGCGAGCAGCGTTCCGATGACGAGAGCGACGATAAGCGAGGATACCGCCCCGTTCAGCCGGTTTTCGAGCAGGACGGCGGGCACGTACAGCATGAGATTGAGCATTGCAACCATGACGAAGCTGTAATAGAAATAGCGGTTCATTCGTGGTTCACCTCTCCGATATCGGTATGCTTCAGATCCCCGGGCAGAATCAGCCGGAAATAAGGCCTGCCGAAGCTTCGCTGGTTGCATAAGTAGATGACGAAGAAGAATAGTCCGCAGGCAACCCCCGGCAGGCCGAAGAAAATGGCGAGCAGAATGAGCGGATATTTAATGAAACGGACCGACAGCGAGAGAGAGTAGACGGGAATGACGAAATTGGAAATGGCCATCACCGACGTGACGATGATCATGATGCTGCTGACCAGGCCGGCCTGCTGGGCCGCCTGGCCGAGGATGAGGCCGCCGACCGTCGTAGCGGTGGAGCCGATGTATTTGGGCAGCCTGACGCTCGCTTCCACGAGCATCTCGATCATGAAGAGCATGATGAATACTTCCACGAAGGAAGGATACGGAACGGCCGCCCGGCTGCCCGCTATGGAGAAGGCGAGCTGCACCCGGAACAGCTCCGGGTTGTAGGAGACGATGGCGATGTAGAGGGCGGGCAGCGTCGTTGTGAGCAGCAGGGCGCAAAAACGAAGCGACAGAAGCAGAATCGACATCCAGAAATTCTCGTACCGGTCTTCCGTGGCGACCATGAGATCGAAAAACGTGATGGGCAGGATGATGGCGAACATGCTTCCCTGCATCATGACGATGACCTTTCCGTTGGCCAGCCCCCGGGAGACGCGGTCGACCCTCTCGGTGATGAGCTCCATCGGGAAGAGCCGCTTGCGGTTGTCGTTCAGCGCCTTGGCGAGCTCTCCGGTTGCGCTCAGGATATCGGTCTGGATGCCGCGGATTTTAGCCCGGACGAGGCTCAGCACCTTGGGATCCGCCCTTCGCTGATCGAACATCATGAGGATCTGGGTTTTGGACAAATAGCCTACCGTATATTCTTCCACCTGGAGATCCGGGGTGGCATAGCGGGCCCGAATGATGTTGGCCGAGTCCGAGAGATCCTCGCTCAGGGCGATTTGCGGACCTTCAATGGAGCTCTCCACGCTCGTTTGCGGCGAGGTGTTGCGGATGACCTTGGCCGCGAAATAGCAGAAGAAGCTCTGCTCCACCTTGAGAAGCACATAACCTCTCAGCATCAGATCGGTCCAGATGGCGGGATCCTCCACCGGCTTGAAGGAAGGATCGCTCCTCACCACGTCGGCGAACGGCTTCAGCTCTCTGGAGAAAGGAACGAAAATAGCGTCGTACAGCTTGTTTTCTTCGACCAGGGTCGCGATGTACGCGACCTCCAGTATGAGCGAGCCGTTGCTGATCCGATGCGTTTTCACATCGTTGGATGTAGCGAACAGCTCGTTGATCCGCTGCAGCACGGGCGTCTCCTCCATTTTCCAAGTAAGGGTTAGTATGCCTGCTTGAGGAAGAAATTATGTTGTCTTTTGCCGACCGGCGGCGGTATGCCTTACAATGAGGGGACAACGAGGGCTCAAGGACAGATTCCTCCCGGCTGCAGAGGCTTTGCCAGGCATCATCGCAATCCGCCGGGAACATCGTGCGTCGAGCGAAGAAAGCGTGGTTGATAGCGTGAGTGGAACAGCGAGGGAAAGAACTGATGAAGGCAGAGGGATTTCGGATCGGGAGGATGGCGGCGAGACCGCAGCCGAAAATGCGGCCCAACGCGGAGACACGGCGGCGGAACGGCTGGAGAACGGCTGGTTCCGGGTGAAAATTCCGCTGCCTTATTCGCTGCGCTATGTGAACAGCTATCTGATTCCGGAGGCGGACGGCAGCTGGACGCTGATCGATCCGGGTCTGAATACGGCTGAATCCCGGGATATTTGGCTGCGGGAGCTGAACCGCCTCGGAATCCGCTTCCGCGACATCGGCCGCATCGTGCTGACCCATCAGCATCCCGACCACTACGGCCTTGCCGGCTGGTTCCAGCTGCAAGCGGGCTGCCCCGTGCTGATGACGGCCGAGGCAGGGCGATATGCCCGCAGGCTGTGGGGAAGCGGCAGCGTTTTTGCCGCCGAACTGATCGGCTGGTTCCGGAATCACGGCATGCCGGAGGAGCTGCTGGTCCAGCTCGGCCCGCATCTGGCGTCCTTTCGCGAACGGGTGGAGCCGCAGCCCCGGCTCACGGATCTGGAGCCGGGAAGCCGGCTGGATATGGGCGGGGAGAGCTGGCAGATCATCGATGCGCCGGGACATGCCGGCGGCGGAGTATGCCTGTACAGCGATGCCAGCTTGACACTGATCGCAGGGGATCAGGTGCTGCCGCGCATTACGCCGAATATCAGCCTGATTCCGGGGATGCAGGAGGACCCCGATCCGCTCGGTTCCTACCTGGACAGTCTCCGGGAGCTGTCGGGCCTTGAGACGAGGCAGGTGCTGCCGGGCCATCGCGACCCGTTCCCGGATGCCGGCCGACGGGCCATGGAAATCATCGCCCACCACGAGCGGCGGCTGGAGCATCTGCTCGGCTTGCTGGCGGAAGGGCCGGCCAGCGCGTTCGACCTATGCGAACGGGAATTCGGTACCCATCTTCGGCATAACATCCATAACCTGCGCTTCGCGATGTCCGAGACGCTCGCGCATCTGGCGCGGCTGGCCAAGCGCGGCGAGGCAGCCGTTTCCGGTCCGGCCGGCGGACCGTGGACATATGCTTCAGCTTGAGCCTTGATCATCCGATAATGGAGAGGGATTAGGCGGCGCTTCTGCTCATCGTTTAGGAATGGGGTCTAGCGCCTGACAAAGCATACCTACGAGGAGGAACGCGGATGAAATTTTATGCCTGCCGGGAAAAGAACGGTCGGTCGAAGCATACGGCAGCAAGGGAGCGATGTTTTCCGGCATTACGAGGCATGACGGCCGCATCCAGTTCAGCAGCTTCCGCATCGAGCCGGACGGAGTCGTCGGGCGTCATCCGGCGGCGGTGAGCCAGCTGTTCCTCGTCGTCGACGGGGAAGGCTGGGTCAGCGGCCCGGACGGGCAGCATTATGCGATCCGCACCGGCCAGGCGGCTTTCTGGGAACCCGGCGAAAGCCATGAATCCGGTTCCCGCACCGGAATGACCGTCCTGCTCGTCGAAGGAGAGGAACTCGTCATCGAGATGCAGGAGCTGGCCTCGCTGTAAGCGGGGTCGCGGATCGGCAGAAGAGGACAGGGTGCATGAAAAAAAAGAAGCTCTTCCCTTAGGGGCAAGAGCTTCTTTTTTTTATTCTTAGCGGCGATTACGCCAGAGGAACCTCGTCGCTGTGCTCGTCCCGGTCGATTTCGCGCTGGGCTTGCTTGCGGTGGGCGATCCGGCTCGCGGCGGATGCCGCGATCGCGCCGACGATGTCATCGAGGAACGTGTGGATCTGTCCGTCGTTCTTGTCGTTCAGACGCACGAGAATGCCGGGCTTGAGCTTGTCGATGTACCCGAAGTTCGTGAGGCCGATGCTGCCGTATACGTTCACGATGGAGAGGGCCAGAATCTCGTCGCAGCCGTAGAGCCCCTCGTCGTTGCCGATCATGTCCTGCAGGGGAGGGATCAGCTTGCCTTCCTCGGCGAGCACGTCGAGCTGGATGCCGGTCAGGATGGCGTTCTGCACTTCTCTTTTGGCGAGGACGGCATCCACGTTCTCCTCGCACTCCGCGATGGACAGATCCGGATAGTAGTCCTTTTGCAGGAACAAGGCCAATTCGGCGATCTGGGTTTTATTGACGCCTCGCTTCTCCAGCCATACGGCGGTCGCTTCCGCCACCGCCTTGCTGTTGAGCGCATATGTTCCGGGATCGGACATGTCTCTGCCTCCTAACATCATTTTTGAGCCAAGCCAGGTCTAAAAGGATGGTACAACCCATACACATAGTACTACAAAAAGAGCCAGTACCACCAGGCTGCGGCAAGCGGCCGGTTAACCCAAGGGAGGATATCGACAATGAAAAAACAGCGCTACAAATGGATTCGCCGGGCAGCTCTCACGGGCGCCCTTACCCTGCCGGTCGTCACGGCGGGCTGCGGCTGGTTCTCGCCGTCCGAAAGCAAGGACATCGATCCGCCGCAAGGAGTGACAGGATCGGTCCTTCCCGGCACGGATGCAGCCATCTCGGCTTCCTCGGACGGTGCGGCCACGGTCGCCGACCAGACGGCGGCAAGCGGCCTCACCGTCTATCTCAAAGACAAAAACGGCTATTTGGCGCCTGTCACGATTCAGGCCAAGCTGGACAGCAAGCTGACGCCGGAGGCGCAGGCGCTGGAGCTGCTCGTGAGCGGAGGGCCTTACGCCAAGCTTCTGCCTGAAGGCTTCACAGGCGTGCTGCCCCAAGGAACCGAGATCCGCAACGTGCAGATCGATAAAAAGACAGGCCTTGCATCGGTTGATTTCTCCAAGCAGTTTTACGACTACAACGAGCAGGAAGAGCGCAGCATCGTGGAAGCCGTCACCTGGACGCTTACCGGCATGGAAGGCGTAAGCGGCGTCAGCTTGTGGGAAGAAGGCGAGAAGCTTCAAGAGATGCCTGTAGGCGCCTTCCCGCTCGACCGTCCGCTGACGCGTGCGGTAGGTATCAATCTGGAAGCCCAGGACGGAGTCGACTACAGCCTTTCGACGCCGGTGACGCTGTACTTCTCCGGCATTACGGATCAGGATGCCCAGTATTATGTCCCGGTTACGCGCCTCGTTCCCCGTACGTCCAATAAGCTGGCATCGGCGATGAAGCAGCTGGCCGCAGGGCCGCTCGACGGAAGCAGCCTTACTCCTGTCTGGGTTCCGGACGTATCGGTCAAAACCCTGGAGCAGTCCAAGGGAACGGTCACGGTCGATCTGTCCGACGCCCAGTACAAAAAAGGAGAAGCGGCGCCTTCCGAAATGCTGCAAGCCGTCGTCCTGTCGCTGACGGAAAACAGCGGCGCGGGCAAAGTCCAGATCAAGCTCAACGGACAGTCCGACTTCAAGGACAGCCGCAACGTCTCCTATACCGAGCCGGTCAGCCGTCCGGAGCATCTGAACGCGTTCAAATCGTAAAAGCGGCCCCGGGCGGCCGGTAGCGGGAAGCCATCATGACCATGAACGGCCAGGGAGCGGGGAATACGCCTGCTCCTTTTTCGGCGTTGGCGGCAGAGGCTGCCCCGGGATGATTTTCCTCCTCCCGTCTGCTACAATGAGGGCTATTGCCGGATACGGCTTGAAGGAGGATGTTGGATCAATGAGAACGGACGGAAGACAATTCGGGCAGCTTCGCCCTGTGACGATCACGACGGGCGTCAATAAATATGCGGAGGGCTCCGTGCTGATCGAGGCGGGAGACACCAAGGTGCTTGTCACGGCGACTGTAGACGAGCGTGTCCCTTCTTTCATGAAAGGGCAAGGCAAAGGCTGGGTTACAGCCGAGTATTCCATGCTGCCCCGCTCGACGCATACCCGCAACCAGCGCGAATCCCAGCGCGGAAAAGTAGGAGGCCGCACGATGGAGATCCAGCGGCTGATCGGCCGCGCGCTCCGTTCGGTCGTCAACCTGCAGGCGCTGGGAGAGCGGACGATTACGCTTGACTGCGACGTGCTCCAGGCCGACGGAGGAACCCGCACGGCTTCCATCACCGGCAGCTTCGTAGCGCTTGCGCTTGCGGTGGACAAGCTGGCCCGCACAGCGTCCTTCTCCGTCTATCCGCTCACGGACTACCTGGCGTCCACAAGCGTCGGCGTCATCGCCGACCAGCCGCGGCTCGACCTCAACTACGAGGAGGATTCCAAAGCCAAGGTCGACATGAACGTCGTCATGACCGGGGCCGGCAAGTTCGTGGAGCTGCAAGGCACAGGAGAAGAGGAGCCGTTCTCGCGCGAGGAGCTCGATGCTCTTCTCGCTCTGGGAGAATCCGGAATCCGCGAACTGATTGAAATCCAGAAGCGGGCGCTCGGAGAGGCCGGAGCGCGGATAGGGACGGTCCGGGCATGAGCGGGCTTCTCGGGGGCTCCGGACTCGTCGTCGTTGCAACCGGCAATCCCGGCAAGGTCAAGGAATTCGCTCATGCCTTCGCTTCGCTGGGCCTTGAAGTCCGGAGCTTGAAAGACTATGAAGGGATGCCTGAAATCGTCGAGGACGGCGACAGCTTCGCGGCCAACGCCCGCATCAAGGCAGGCCAGATCGGACGTCTGCTCGGCATCCCGGTGCTTGCGGACGATTCCGGCCTATGCGTGGATGCGCTCGGCGGAGCTCCTGGCATCTACTCGGCGCGGTACGCGGGACCGGGAGCGGCGGATGCGGACAACAACGCCAAGCTGCTGGCAGAGCTCGCTTCGGCAGAGGCGGTAGTTCCCGATGGAGCGGCGGAATCGGCTGAGCAATCTGCTGGACAATCTGCTGGAGCAGTTCCGCTTGGATCGGCGAAAAACCAAGCATTCGGCTCGGATGATTCGGATGGCGCTGGACATTCGCCGGTATCGGACGAGGCGACCGAAGGCGCTGGACATTCGCCGGTATCGAACGGAGCCTCGGATGGCGCTGGACATTCTCCAATAGCGGAAGGAGCCCCAGATGGCATTCATCTGCTAAGCACAGCTCGCTTCAAGTGTGCCCTCGCCCTCTATGTGCCTGCCGAAGAACGCTTTATCGAAAGCGAGGGCTCGATGGAAGGCTATATCATCGACAGCCCCCGCGGCGCAGGCGGCTTCGGCTATGACCCCCTGCTCTGGATCCCTGCCCTTCGCCGCACGGCGGCGGAGCTGAGCATGGAGGAGAAACAAGCCGCCAGCCATCGCGGCGCGGCTTTGCGCTCGCTGCTCGAAAAGCTGCAGGGCTGATTCAGCCGGTCCAGCAGTATCTATTTAGCAATCCGAAACAGGGGACTGTATTCAAGGTGTGATCGAACAACGAGCCTCTATATGGGACATACGGGGGTAAGTCGAGCTGCTTAGTAGACCGCGAAGTTATCGGACCTGTGATCCGTTATTCTAGCTTTAACCGAGTAGCAGCGAAGTTAGGGTATATGCGATCCGTTAGTTAAGCTGCAACCGAGTAGCCGTCAAGTATTGGAACATGCGATTCGGTATTCGAACTGTGACCAAGCAACCGCGAAGTTAGCGGACATACGATCCGTTAATTGAGCTGTAATCGAGTAACCGCGATTTTATCGGACATACGATCCGTTATTTGTGAACAAATAGCGGGATACAGATAGTAGCGGTTCAAATAACGGAACTGATGTCCGTTAAAAAAATGAGAATGTTAGTTTTAGGCCAAATAGCGGATCTGATGTCCGATAATAAGCAGCAGATTCCCCAACGGGGTCGTTCCCGGATTCGAACGCTCATCGAATGCCCGTGCTCATCGATTACCAGCGTTAGTTGAATTCGTTCGTCGAATGCCAACGCTCATCGAACACCAGCGCCTGAATACCACCACCTATAAAACAAAGCCGCCGCGGCATCGCGTTTCACGCGATGCCGCGGCGGCTTTTGCTATCGGATCGACACCTTGTATTCCTTCAGCCAGCGGTTGACCTGGTAAAGATAGGCGAACAGCTGGGGGCCGGACATGAGCTGGCCGAACCAGGGAATATTGGAGCTGGCGGCGTCCGAGCCCGCGATCTCGCGGACTTTGGCCGTGTCGATGAGAGGGAGGATCGGAGAGGACGGATCGTCGAGCACATCCAGCAGCTTGGAGCGCACCGCATTCAGGTAGGCTGGATTGTGGGTTTTCGGGTAAGGGCTTTTTTTGCGGAAAAGCACGTCATCGGGCAGGACGCCGCGAAGCGATTGACGCAGAATGCCCTTCTCGCGATCGCCGGAGGTTTTGATCTCCCATGGAATGTTGAACACGTAATCGATGAGGCGATGGTCGCAGAACGGAACCCGGACCTCGAGCCCGGCGCCCATGCTCATCCGGTCCTTCCGGTCGAGAAGCGTCGGCATGAAGCGGGTGATGTTGAGGTAGGACATCGTCCGCATTTTGCGCTGCTTCTCCGTTTCTCCCTTCAAATGGGGAACGGCCGCAACCGCTTCTGAATATCGGTCGCCGATGTATTCCAGCGGGCGGACCCATTCCCGCATTTCCGGCGAGAGAAGTTCGGCCCTCATCCCCGAGGCG
The DNA here is from genome assembly GCF_000469945.2 of Paenibacillus sp. P22. Classification (NCBI taxonomy): domain Bacteria; kingdom Bacillati; phylum Bacillota; class Bacilli; order Caryophanales; family Paenibacillaceae; genus Paenibacillus; species Paenibacillus sp. P22. The sequence goes on from NZ_CBRA020000045.1 coordinate 16,617, forward strand.
AGCGCCCATGGGAACGTGGAGGCGTTCAGCGACTCCTCGCGGTGGAACCATGGATAACCGCCGAAGACTTCATCGGCCGCCTCTCCCGAGATGGCCACGGTAACATCCTTCTTGATTTCCCGGCAGAACAGCAGCAGCGAAGCATCGACATCCGCCATGCCGGGAAGATCGCGCGCGGTCAGCGCGTCATCCAGAGCGGCGACCAGATCCGGCGTGTCGAAATAGACGTCGTGATGCTCGGTGCCGAGATAATCCCTCATTCTCTGAATCCAGGGGGCATCGGAGTTGGGCTGGAAGGCATGGGACTTGAAATGCTTGTCGTTGTCGACATAGTCGACGGAGAACGTATGCAGCTGCGCGCCGCCGGAGCGGTTCAGGAAATTCACGGCGAGAGAAGTCAGGGCGCTTGAATCCAGGCCGCCCGACAGCAGCGTGCCGATCGGCACGTCGGAGGCGAGCTGGCGCTCCAGCGTATCGCGAAGCAGCTCGCCGACATGCGCGGCTGTCTGCTCGACGCTGTGCTCATGCTCGCAGCTTCGAAGCTCCCAATACGTATGGGTACGGACGCCGCTGCGGTCGACGGTCATGCATTTTCCCGGCAGCAGCTCGGTGAGCTGGCTGTAGACGCCGACTCCGGGAGTCCGGGCCGGACCGACGATGAACAGCTCGGCGATTCCTTGAGCGCCGACCTCGGGCTTCACGGCGGGATGGGCAAGCAGAGCTTTCGGCTCCGAGCCGAAGATGAACTGGCCGCCAGCCTGGCTGATGAACAGAGGCTTGACTCCGACCCGGTCGCGCGCGAGGAACAGCTTTTCCTCCTTGGCATCCCAAATGGCGAAGGCGAAGATGCCGTTGAACTTTTCTACGGAAGCGGCTCCCCACTCCATATAAGAGGCCAGCAGCACTTCGGTATCGCAGGTCGTCGAGAAGACGCGCCCTCTGGATTCCAGCTCTCTTTTCAGCTCCGGCGCGTTGTACAGTTCTCCGTTATAAACGATGACGAATTTGCCGTCATCCTGATTGCGAATCATGGGCTGTGCGCCCTTCTCGGGATCCATCACCGACAGCCTGCGATGCCCGAGCGCGCAAGGTCCCGAGATCCAGGTGCCCGAAGCGTCGGGTCCCCGCAGGGCAAGCGTCGACGTCATCCGCTCCAGGTCGTCGCTGTGCAGCGTCAGGTCGCGATTCCAATCGATCCATCCGGTGAATCCGCACATGGGTTATTCATTCCTCTCTTGTTCTAAAAGGTCGGGCAAAAAAAGCGGAAACCATGAGATCATCCGCCTGATATCGTTCGCGGCGTCCGTACTTCGTCCGCCTGCTCTCCCCGAATCGATGCTTGCGGCATGAAACGACGTACTACCATGAATATGCGGAATTCAGGCATAACATGTCTGTCCGCAGGGAGACACTACAAAGGAATTTGACGGTTAAAGGAAGGAGCTGTCGACATCTGTGAATGTCTATGAAGAAGAAGGGCAGCGCAAGACCTACTATGTCTCCGTCGGAGCCGGCCAGGTTTTGGAGGATGGGGAGGCGGCCTCCTATGAGCTGGAGATCGTCGCGAACGAGCATGAGCGCGACGGGCTGAAGGCGCTGTTCGCGGAGCTCTCGAGCATGGATGAGGCGGAAATGGCCCATTTCCACAGCAGCCCCTTCGGCTCCGCCAGCCTGGAGGAAATGAACCGGGGCTACGAGGGGCTGATCAAGCAGATCTATACCTTGATCTACCGGCTCGGCACCGAAGGGACGCGGAAGCATATCGAATCCATGAACATGGAGATCGGGGGACTCAAAGGGTGAATGTGATCGAAGCCAAGGTCGTCCGTTCCGTCGACAAGGAAGGTATCCCTTGCGGAGAGGTGCAGGTGAGCACCGACGATCCGCAGTGCGAGCAGGTTCTGGCGTACTTCAGCCTCTCCAGGGACGAGGACTACGACCTCGTCTCCATCGTGCGCAGCGACGCGGACCTGCTGACAGACTGGTTCGACAACAGCATGCATACCGCCTATGAAGAGATTACGATGCAGTGGTTCGAAAACGAAAACGGCAAGACCGACTGGGGCCGCCGCGAAACGTTCAAGCAGCAGGTTCTAAGCAGCGGACAGGTACGCTCCGAGCTCGGCAGGCTGCTCGGCTGATGGCATGCAAGACATCAACAGGGACGGCCGCCGAGCCTTTTCAATGGCTTGGCGGCCGTCCCTGTTGTTCTGTTCGCGGGGAGCCTTTTACATCGGAATCCGCTTGTCTTTCCCGTTCTTGCGGGTGAAGGGCAGATGCAGGCCGAACGTTTTCTGAGGTTTTTTTTGAATGCCGTCCTGGCCGAACTTCAAGGCCGCATTGATCTCGCCGCCGAGAATGATGATGATGGAGCTGAGGTACAGCCAGGTAAGAAGGACGATGACTCCGCCCAGGCTGCCGTACGTTTTGCTGTAGTTGCCGAATTGATTGACGTAGATCGAGAACAGGAGCGAGGTCGCGATCCATCCGATCGTCGCGAAGACGGCGCCCGGCAGAACTTCGCGGAAGCAGAGCCGGCGGTTGGGCGTAATCCAGTACAGCAGGGTGAACACCATGATCATCGCGGCGAACGGGACGAGGTAGCTGACGATATTCCAGATCGGCTCGAACCCGCTCGGATAGTCGAGCAGCTGGAACAGGTATTCGCCGATCGTCTTTCCGAAGACGAGCATGAGCATGACGAGTATGATGACGACGGCGAGCACGATGGTCGCGATGATCGAGATGCCCCGGACTTTCCAGAAGGGGCGGTTCTCCTCCTCGTCGTAGGCTTTGTTGAGCCCTTTGATGACGGCATTGATGCCGTTCGAGGCCGCCCAGATGGTCGCGATCATCCCGATCGAGAGCAGAGCTCCGTTGCGGTTGCCGGACACTTCATGGATGATGTCGCGGACGGTATTGCCCCCGTCCTCCGGCATGAGCAGCAGCAATTGTTCGATGACATCGTCTCCGGACATATCCATGAAGCTGACGATGCTGACGATGAAGATCAAGAACGGGAAGAAGGCCAGCAGCAGGTAATAGGTAAGCTGGGCGCCCATGGCAGGCACTTCGTCATCCTGGAAGCGGCTGATCATGTTCTTGACGAAGTCCTTCAGATTGAATTTTTGTTTCATCGGCATAACAGGCCCCTCCGTTTTCAGTCTGTAAAATAGATACGGCACAAGCCTGCATTCTATGTCCTCCATGCAGATGTCCTTTGCCTGACAAGAGGCCGGCGGCGCTTGCCTGCGCATTTGCATGTCTTTACCCCGGCGAGGGCAGGCAAAAACGATGAAACGCCGGCGTTTTTCAATGCGCGCCCGTTTCGCCAATCTTTCATTGCTTTTAATCGCTAAAGGATTCTATAATGGACAAAATGAAGCAGCGGCGCGAATACGGAGTGGTTCTATGTCGGAGAAAATAGAAAAAATGGTGGAAGCCGCGAGGCTGTATTATCAAATGGACTACAGCCAGCAGGATATCGCGCGTCTGCTCGGCGTATCCCGGCCGACCGTGTCGAGATTCCTGCAGCAGGCCAAGACGGAGGGCATCGTCCAGATCACGATTCACGATCCGCAGGAGAACCATGACCGGATTTGCCGGCGGCTGGAGGAGACATTCGGGCTTAACCGGGTCATTGTCGTCTCGACCCCGTCCCATGACGATGCCGTAGTGAAGAAATATATCGGCGAAGCGGCCGCCGCCCACCTCTACGAGATCGTCAAGGCCGGGGATACGATCGCCGTGACATGGGGAACGACGCTTTACGAGGTCGCCCAGAGGCTGCCGATGAAGAGCGTCAAGGATGTCCGCGTCGTCCAGCTGAACGGCGGGCTCAGCTATTCCGAGACGAATACATACGCCTCCGAGATCGTTCATTTATTCGGCGGGGCGTTCAATACGCCTCCCCATCTGCTGCCGCTTCCGGCCATCGTCGACGAGCCCTTCGTCCGCCGGGCGATTGAAGCGGACCGCCACATATCCAAGATTCTGGAGATCGGCAGGGAGGCCAACATCGCCGTGTTCACCGTCGGCGTGCCGACCGTCGATTCCGTGCTTGTCCAGGCCCAGTATTTGCGGCCGGAGGAGCTGGAGACCGTGCATCGAGCAGGCAAGGGGGATATCTGCTCCCGATTCATCGACATCGACGGGGACATCTGCAACGAGGAGCTGGATGCGCGCACGATCGGCATCCGCCTCGAAGAGCTCCGATCCAAGGAGCATTCCATTCTCGTTGCGGGCGGCATCAAAAAAGTCGAGGCGATGTACGCGGCTATGCGGGGGGGATATCCGAACACGGTGGTGACGGATTCCTTTACCGCCAGGCAGCTGCTCGAAATAGTCGGCTGAAGCGGCCTCGATTCCGTTCCGGAGGCAGGCGGAGTTCCGCGGGGCTGCACCGCGTCTTTCCAAAGCGGAAGATGCCGGTGCAGTTTTTTTGTTTTTTGCTATTTGAGCGAGGTCAAAATCGCCCCGGCCGCAATCAGGACGACTCCGACACCGTTCCAGAGCGTGAGCTTCTCTCCGAGAAACAGAACGGCGATGACGATCGCGAGCACGACGCTCAGCTTGTCGACGGGACCGACCTGCGCGACTTTGCCCACCTTCAGGCGAGGAAGTAGAACAGCCAGGAGACAGCGCCGGCCGTTCCGCTGAGGGCGATGAAGCCGAGCGAGCGCTTGTGGGCGGCGATGTCGGCCAGCTGGCCGAATTTGCCCTGTACAGCGACGACCGCCAGCAGGAACAAGGCCATGACGACCGCGCGCAAGGCCGTGGCGCTGTTCGCGTCTATGTCTTGGAGCCCGATCTTGCCGAATACGGAGACGAGAGCGGCTGCTGCCGCGGAGAGCAGGGCGAGCGGGAGCCAGAGCATGGGCGTGCACCTCCAGGGTTGCCGATTAGACCGGCCTATATCTCTAGTGTGCGTGGGGAAGGAGAATCCATGCGCGGGCATAGAAAAAAGCCCCTTCTCGAAGAAGGAGCTTGGGCCGGATCAGGAAAATGGCGTCCCGGAAGGGATTCGAACCCCCGACCGTGCGCTTAGAAGGCGCATGCTCTATCCGACTGAGCTACCGGGACAACTGGGAAGCCGGACAGCTGATGCTGCGGACCTCGAAAAATGATACTTCCTGATACTACAGGAATAACTTGCATAAATCAAGCTTTTTGCGAACTGTTTTTTCAACCGGTTTCACAGAGGCGTCCCGCGGCCTTCCGAACGCTTGCAGCGGGCCTAAAGTTCTCCTTTTGAGTATGGCATGTTATAATTGACGCGTAATTTGGTGAATAATTGGCGTCAGAGACAACAAGGCGGTGGTACCATTACGACTTCCAACGATTTTCCCCGCGAGGAGAAAGAACATAATGTCTATCTGCTGCCCGGGACGCTCGATCACTATCAGGAGCAGCTGACGCGGATGCTCGAAGCCGAGCAGTATGGAGAGGCCAAGAGGCTGCTCCAGTTCCTGCTGCAGACGCGCGGCGAGCAGCGCAACTATGAGGAATGGGAAAATCTTCTGGCCTGGCTGGAAGCGGCATTTCCCGATACGGGGGACAGGGAGGAGGAGGATCCCGACGAGGAAGAGCTTCGCCAGGCTGCGCTGTCGGGCGGGGATCAGGACGAATCCTACGTGCAGCAGGTTCTGTATATCATGAAGAACCACCCGATGCTCGACCAGCAGCTGCTCGCGCTGGAGAGGGCGGCTCATTTGCGAAGCCCCGAGGTCGACGACTCGATTCTCGGCTGGCTGGAGGAAGAGAAGCTTCATCCCGTCGTCCAGTACAAGGCTCTGCAGTGCCTGAAGCGCAGAGGCGTGGCCGGGACCGTGCGGCTGGAGCGTCTCGGCGAGCGGGTCGAGCTGGAGATTGAACGCACCCCGCTCGCTCTGGAGGACTACCCCGTTCCGGTGCGGCGCATCGTGGAGAGGGTGGAGGGAGTCGCCGAGACGGCGGATCCGACGCTTCCGCATTTCGCCCGCGAGCTGTGGAAGGAGTGCCTGCAGTACCTTTACGGCAGCTCGGCCTACGAGCGCATGCTGAGCGAGGAAGAGGCCGCAGTCGACAGCCATGCGGCGGCGCTTCACCTTACCCTTCTGCTGGCTGTATACGGGTCCGCGGATGAGGACGAGATCAGGCATACATACGGCATTACCGGAGAGCTCCGATTCCGCTACGAGCAGGCTTGCCGCTCCCTGCGCCAAATAACGGATTTGCAGGAAGGATACGGCGAACGCTGACTTCTCTTGTAATCGATGGGCGGATTCATTATAATGGAGTGGTTTATTACACGTGTATATTCGGCGCAAGGCGCCTATTTTTTGGAGGGGACAGCATAAATGGCAGCTACTTGGGAGAAAATAGAAACGAACGTCGTCTCGATCGACGTTGAAGTCGGAGCGGAGCAGGTCAAGGACGCGCTCGACCAGGCATTCAAGAAAGTCGTAGGCCGCGTGAACGTTCCGGGCTTCCGCAAAGGCAAAGTACCGCGGGGCATGTTCGAATCCCGCTTCGGCGTGGAGAGCCTCTACCAGGACGCGATCGACATCCTGCTTCCGACGGCGTATGCCGATGCCCTCAAGGAAACGGGCGTAGAGCCGGTTGACCGTCCGGAGATCGACATCGAGCAGTTCGCCAAGGGCGAATCCTTCAAATTCAAGGCAAAAGTAACCGTCAAGCCCGAAGTGAAGCTTGGCGATTACAAAGGCGTCGAAGTTGCGGCGGCCGATGCCGAAGTAACCGAAGAAGAGCTGAGCGCGGAGCTGGATCGCCTCCAGCAGCGCCATGCCGAGCTCGTTGTCGTTGAAGAAGGCGCTGCCGAGAACGGCGACGTAACCGTCATCGATTTCGAAGGCTTCGTCGACGGAGAGGCTTTCGAAGGCGGACAAGCCGAGCGTTACACGCTCGAGCTGGGCTCCAACTCCTTCATCCCAGGCTTTGAGGAGCAGGTCGTCGGCATGGCGACGGGAGACTTCAAGGACGTCGAAGTGACTTTCCCCGAGGAGTACCATGCGGAGAACCTGGCCGGCAAGCCTGCCGTATTCAAGGTCAAGCTGCATGAAATCAAGCGCAAGAACCTGCCTGCCCTGGACGACGAGTTCGCCAAGGATGTGAGCGAGTTCGATACGCTGGACGAGTTCAAGCAGGATCTGTCCTCCAAGCTCAAGGAGCGCAAGCAGCAAGAGAGCGAGCAGGCTCGCGAGAACGCGCTCGTCGACAAGGTTGCCGAAGCTGCCGAAGTTGAAATTCCGGAAGCGATGATCAACAGCGAAGTGGACTTCCTGCTCCGCGACTTCGAGAACCGCATCCGCCAGCAAGGCCTCAACATGGACCTGTACTACCAGTTCTCCGGCCAGGACGAAGCCGCTCTGCGCGAGCAGATGCGCGCCGACGCCCAGAAGCGCGTCCTGAACAACCTGGTTCTGGATGCCATCGCCAAGCAGGAGAACATCGAGATCTCCGAGGACGAAGTCGGCGAAGAGCTCGAGAACCTGTCCAAATCCTACAACCGTCCGGCAGCCGAGCTGCGCGAGATCTTCGAGCGCAACGGCAACCTCGACAACATGAAGGAAGACCTGAAGCTTCGCAAGACGATCAAGTTCCTTCTTGACAACAGCAAAGTCGCAACCGAAGTCGCTTAAGAATTCCGCGTCCGAGGAAGCATCCCGTAAGGCACGTCATCCGCACGTGCCTTATTTTTACCACATAAGCTTTATGAGTGCCGCTTCGGCATGGATTGCGCTGCCGAAGGAATGGGGGAGTTCCCCCCTACATAAGATTCAACACAGCCGGAACTTTCGCGTTCATCCCCGTACTGCCTGCAAAAATGACAGGGGATGTCCGAACGTGATAAAATGGTCGTGTATCTGAATTCCACAATGGAAAGTAGGTTGGTCGCATGAATTTGGTCCCTATCGTAGTCGAACAGACAAACCGCGGTGAACGATCTTACGATATCTATTCCCGTCTCCTCAAGGACAGGATTATCTTTCTTGGCAGCGCCATCGACGATGACGTCGCCAATTCCATCATCGCCCAGCTGCTCTTCCTTGCGGCTGACGATCCGGAGAAGGATATCCACCTGTACATCAACTCGCCCGGCGGTTCGGTCACGGCCGGCATGGGTATTTATGATACAATGCAATTCATCAAGCCGGATGTTTCCACGATCTGCGTAGGCATGGCCGCCAGCATGGGGTCCCTGCTGCTGACCGCAGGAGCCAAGGGCAAGCGCTTCTCGCTTCCCAACAGCGAGGTCATGATCCATCAGCCGCTGGGCGGCGTTCGAGGCCAGGCCTCGGACATCAAGATCCACGCGGACTGGATTCTCAAGACCAAGCAGAAGCTGAACCAGATCTATGTCGACCGCACAGGACAGCCTTACGAGAAGATCGACCGGGATACGGACCGCGACAACTTCATGAGCGCGGACGAAGCCCAGGCATACGGTCTGATCGACAAGGTTATTGCCGTTCCGGAAGCCGGAGTTCTGTAACATCTTCCTCCAAGGGGTGATCAAGTGTTTAAATTCAACGAAGAAAAGGGCCAGCTCAAATGCTCGTTCTGCGGCAAGTCCCAGGATCAAGTACGCAAGCTGGTAGCCGGTCCCGGCGTTTATATATGCGATGAATGCATCGAGCTGTGCACCGAGATCGTCGAAGAAGAGCTCGGCCACGAAGAAGAGCTCGATCTGAAGGATATTCCGAAGCCGAAGGATATCCGCGGCATTCTGGACTCCTACGTCATCGGCCAGGAAGCCGCGAAGAAATCGCTGTCCGTAGCGGTATACAACCATTACAAGCGCGTCAATTCCCAGAACAAGCTGGAAGACGTAGAGCTGCAGAAGAGCAACATCATGCTCGTCGGCCCTACAGGCTCCGGCAAGACGCTTCTGGCGCAGACGATGGCCAAGATCCTCAACGTTCCGTTCGCCATTGCCGACGCGACTTCCCTCACGGAAGCCGGCTATGTGGGCGAGGACGTCGAGAACATCCTTCTCAAGCTTATTCAGGCCGCCGATTACGATGTCGAGAAGGCCGAGCGCGGCATCATCTACATCGACGAAATCGATAAAGTGGCCCGCAAGTCCGAGAATCCATCCATTACCCGCGACGTGTCCGGCGAGGGCGTGCAGCAGGCGCTGCTCAAAATCCTCGAAGGCACCGTGGCATCCGTTCCTCCGCAGGGCGGACGCAAGCATCCGCATCAGGAATTCATCCAGATCGACACGACGAATATCCTGTTCATCTGCGGCGGCGCGTTCGACGGCCTGGAGCAGATCATCAAGCGCCGCATCGGCAAAAAAGTGATCGGCTTCAGCACCGGCGCGGACGGCACCAAAGACATGAAAGCCGGGGAATACCTTTCCCTCGTGCTGCCGGAAGATCTGCTGAAATTCGGCTTGATTCCGGAATTCGTCGGCCGGCTGCCGGTCATCTCGACGCTGGAGCCGCTTGACGAGCCGGCTCTGGTGCGCATTTTGTCCGAACCGAAGAACGCTCTCGTGAAGCAGTACCAAAAGCTTCTGGAGATGGACAATGTCAAGCTCGAGTTCGATGCAGGCGCCCTGGACGCCATCGCGAAGGAAGCGATCAAGCGCAACACCGGCGCTCGCGGCCTCCGCGCCATCATCGAGGGCATCATGCTGGAGATCATGTACGAAGCTCCTTCACGCGAGGAGATGAGCACCTGCGTCATCACCGAGAAGGTTGTCCAAGACCGGGTCATTCCGGAGCTGACCGCCAAAAAGGGCAAGAAAAAAGAAGAAAGCGCCTGAGTTGAAGGGACGAAACATCCTTCGATGACGGGCTTCAAGCCTTAACTCTCGTCATCGTTCCACCCTGCCGGACCTTTTTTCAGCGGTCCTCGCAGGGTGGACTTTGGCGTTTCATAGGGAGAGATCATAATGTATTCTCGCAAAGACACCGTGCCCGTCCGAGTAGGGGATCTGACGATCGGGGGCAGCAACGAAGTCATCATCCAGAGCATGTGCACGACCAAGACCGCGGATGTGGAAGCGACGGTAGCGGAGATACTCCGTCTGGAGGAAGCCGGCTGCCAGGTCGTCCGGGTTACGGTCAACAACAAGGAAGCGGCGGAAGCGATCAAGGAGATCAAGAGCCGCATCCATATTCCGCTCGTCGCCGACATTCACTTCGATTATCGGCTTGCCTTGCTGGCGATCGAGAACGGGGTGGACAAGGTCCGCATCAATCCCGGCAACATCGGCCGCCGCGAGAAAGTCGAAGCGGTCGTCAAAGCCTGCAAGGACAAGGGCATTCCGATTCGGATCGGTGTCAACGCAGGTTCCCTGGAAAACCATCTGCTGGAGAAGTACGGCTATCCGACTCCCGAAGCGATGGTAGAGAGCGCGCTCTTCCATATCGGCATTCTCGAAGAGCTCGATTTCCATGACATCATCGTGTCGCTCAAGGCATCCGACGTGCCGATGGCGATCGCGGCCTACAGCATGGCGGCCGAGAAGATCAAGTATCCGCTCCATCTGGGCATTACCGAGGCGGGGACGCTCCATTCCGGCACGATCAAGAGCTCGGCCGGCATCGGCGCCCTGCTCGCGATGGGCATCGGCAACACCGTACGCATCTCGCTGAGCGCGGACCCGGTCGAAGAGGTCAAGGTCGCGCGCGAGCTGCTGAAGACATTCGGACTCATCACCAACGCGGCGACGCTTATCTCCTGTCCGACTTGCGGCCGGCTCGATATCGACTTGTTCTCCATCGCCAATGAAGTCGAGGAGTACATCTCCAAGATCAAGGTTCCGATCAAGGTGTCGGTGCTCGGCTGCGCCGTCAACGGTCCCGGCGAAGCTCGCGAAGCCGATATCGGCATCGCCGGCGCGCGCGGGGAAGGCATGCTGTTCCGGTATGGAGAGATGATCCGCAAAGTTCCCGAGCAGGAGCTGCTCTCGGAGCTCAAGAAGGAAATCGACGAAATCGTCCGCGTGTTCGAGGCGACGGGAGAAATTCCGGGGCGCAAGGAGCATCTGCCTGCGTAAGCCGCACGTAAAGACGGTCATGACCGGCCAGCCCTAGCGCTGCCGGTTTTTTTCATGGCCAGATTCAAGAGAGAAGGGTTGATCTTGAGCAAGCTTTCGAAGAGACAGACTGTCAGTTATCTGGCTTTTCTCATTCTCGTATGGGGCGTCAACTGGCCGCTGTCCAAGGCGGCCCTTCAATTCAGCCCCCCTCTCCTGTTCGCAGGACTGAGGACGCTGCTTGGGGGACTGATCCTGTGCGCCGTCGCAGCTCCCCGATGGAGACAGCTGCGGCTGAGGTCGAACGGGATCTATTATGCGGCAGCCGGCGTGCTCAACATTACGTTGTACTATGGGCTGCAGACGGTCGGCCTCCAATACATGCCGGCGGGCCTGTTTTCCGCGATCGTATTCCTGCAGCCGGTCCTTCTGGGAATCGCAGCCTGGCTATGGCTGGGCGAAGGCATGCACGGGTCCAAGCTGGCCGGCCTGCTGGTCGGCTTCGCCGGCGTGGCCGTCATCAGCGTCGGCAGCATCGGCTCCGGATTATCGCTCGAAGGCGTGCTGCTGGCGCTGGCCTCGGCGCTGAGCTGGTGCATCGGAACGGTCTACATGAAGCGGGTGGGAGGCCGGGTCGATATCGTATGGATGACCGCCATGCAGCTTCTAATCGGCAGCGTCCTTCTGTTCGCTTCCGGCGCAGCCGCATCGGAATCGTACGCCGCTATCCGCTGGACGGGAACTTTCTGGCTTGAGCTCGTCTTTATTTCTGTATTTGTCATCGCGCTCGGATGGCTGGCTTTCTTCACGCTGGTCGGTTCGGGGCAGGCGAGTACAGTCGGGGTATACACATTCCTCATTCCGGTCGTGGCCTTGATCGTCAGCGTGCTGTTCATGGGAGAGCAGGTGACAATGCGGCTTGTCGCGGGGCTTGTTCTCGTGCTGGCCAGCATCGTGCTCGTGAACCGGAGGACGGGGTCTGAAAAAGAAAAGACGGAATCGAAGCCGGCGGCGTCATAGCCGCAAGCGGAGCGCATGCTGGCAGGCATGCGCTTTTTGATGTTTTGCTTAAGCGGACCGCTGTCCGGCATGCTGCACGAAGCTGTGCCGGGCATTTGCATCGGACCGCTGTTCCGGCATGCTTCTCGAGTATCGGACCGCTGTTCCGGCATGCTCGAGAAGCTGCGTTTGTTGGATTCGTCGAAATTCCATCAAGGCATGGCCGTCGAAGCCGCAGAGGGATGCGAGGATGTGCAGGAGCTGCAATTCGGATTGAATCTCGCTCGCCGCGTGCGCTCATCGCGCCGCGAAGCCGAGCCCGCGTGCGCTTATCGTTGCGCTTGATTTTCATGCACATTGCCGCGGAAGCGGACCGACCGTTCTGAAGAAACGGAAGTGGTCGCCTTTGAAGACATATTCTTACCTATAAATACCTTTTAATGAATAGAATATGGCTTCAACAGCGATCGGAAGAATGGTCAGCCGCGCAGCGGTTCTTACGTGCATAGAAATTTCAGCCGCGAAGCGTACCGATTGTCATACCCGTCCGCGAAGCGTACCACCCGCGAAGCGGCCCACACGCGCAAGCGAATTCCATCCAAGCGAAGGAGAAAACCCAATGAGCATCCGCATCGACTACCACACCCACCACGAGCGCTGCGGCCATGCCGTCGGCGGCCTGGAGGACTACGTCCGCCAAGCGATTGCGACCGGACTGCACCAGATCGGCCTGTCCGACCATATGCCGCTGCTGCACGTCAAGCCGCATGAGTATTATCCCGGAATGGCGATGGCGATGGACGAGCTTCCCCGCTACGTCGAAGAAGCGCTCGCGCTCAAGGAGAAATACAAAGGCGACATCGATATCCGGGTCGGAATGGAAGGCGATTATATCGAAGGCTACGAGGAAAAAATAGCGGAGCTGATCGATGCCTATCCGTGGGATTACGTCATCGGCTCGGTCCATTTTCTCGGCACATGGGACATTACCGACTATCGGCAGACGGGCGGCTGGGAGATGCGCGACCCTATGGCCGTCTACGAGCGCTACTACGATGCGGTAGGCAAAGCCGCGCGAAGCGGCCTGTACGATTATATCGGGCATATCGACGTCATCAAGCGGTTCGGCTTCCGTCCCCAGGACGATGTGACCCGTCTGGAGGATGCGGCGCTGGAAGCGGTCCGGGAGGCCGATCTGGCGATCGAGCTGAACGCATCGGGACTGCGGATGCCTTGCGCGGTGATGTTCCCTGGACCCCGGATGCTGAAAAAAGCGTGCGAGCTCGGCATTCCGGTCACTCTCGGCTCCGACTGCCATCAGCCGGAGCGGCTGGAGCAATACTTGCCGGAAGCGCGCATGAGGCTGAAAGAAGCCGGTTACGGGCAGCTTGCCACGTTCCAGAGCCGAAAACGGTTACTTATCGATTTTTGAATTCTGCGGCATACCATGTATAATAGACGTGTCGAACATGCAGGGGTTTAGCAGGATGATGTCAAATTTTTGGTTGGAACGCTCAGGAGGGTATCATGTTTAGCGACAAGTTGCGAATTTTCTCGGGTTCGTCGAATCCGGAACTGGCGAAGAAGATCAGCGGGGAACTGGGACTGCCGCTCGGGGCGATCAAGCTGTCCAAGTTCAAGAGCGGAGAGATTTACTGCCACTACGAGGAGACGATCCGGAACTGCCACGTGTTCCTGGTGCAGTCGTTCTCGTATCCCATCAACGAGCATCTGGTGGAGCTTCTCGTCATGATCGATGCCGCCAAGCGCGCATCGGCCAAGACCGTCAACATCATCATGCCGTACTACGGCTATGCGCGCCAGGAGCGCAAGTCCGCGCCGCGCGAGCCGATTTCGGCCAAGATGCTGGCGGACATCCTGACTACCGTCGGAGCGACGCGCATCATCACCATCGATCTTCATGCTCCGGCTATCCAAGGCTTCTTCAATATTCCGGTAGACCATCTCACGGCTCTTGACCTTATCAGCGATTATCTCAAGAGCAAGAACATCAAGAATCCCGTCGTCGTATCTCCGGATGCAGGCCGGGCGTCTACCGCCGAGAAGCTGGCCAACTACCTGGACTCGCCATTCGCAATCATGATCAAAAAACGCCCGGCCCACAACGAGTCGGTCATCACCCACGTCATCGGGGACGTGGAAGGGCAGACGCCGATCATCATCGAGGATCTGATCGATACCGGCACGACGATCGTCAACGTCGTCGAGGGGCTCAAGGAGCGCGGGGCCGAGGACGTGTACGTCTGCGCGACGCACCCGCTCTTCTCCGGCAACGCCATCCAGAAGCTGGACCATCCTCTGATCAAGGAGGTCGTCGTGACGGATTCGATTACGCTTCCCGAGATCCGCTCCGACCGCTTCAAGGTTCTCTCCGTCGCGCCTATGCTCGCGGATGCGACCAAGATCATCATGCAGGGCGGCTCCATCAGCACCCTGTTCAAGAACGCCGGCATCTAGCCGCCTCGGAGGCGGACGGGCTCCCTTCCCAATCGGCGAGGGAGAGCCGGCATCATCAACGCGGAAGGCCGATCCCGGCCTTCCGCTTTTTTTCTCATGGGGAACGAGCGGTTCATTCCACATTTTCTACCGTGTAAGGAAGGAATGGTTATGGTATAATCGGATGCATTCGAGTTTTGGGAGATAGAAGAAGGAGGTGCCTTGACCGGGTGGAAGAGGAGAAAAGAACGGCTGCGGACCAGGCAGCAAAGATTATACCGATCCAGTGGGACGCAACGTTCTTCTTCGAGCGCGCCGTACGCTCGATGGACCGCTATCACTACGACAAGGCGCTGAAGTATTTCCGCCGGGCCGTCGAGTACGAGCCGGAGAATCCCGTCAATCACTGCAATCTGGCCGGCATCCTGTCGGAGATGGGCAGCTACGAGGAATCGAACCGGATTCTGATCGAGATTCTGGAGTCCGTCGATTCGGGCATGACGGAATGTTACTTCTATCTGGCCAACAACTACGCCAATATGGAGCAGTACGACAAGGCGGAGCATGCGCTTGTCCGCTACCTGGAAGAAGACGCGGAAGGGCATTACCTGGAGGACGCCGAGGAAATGATGGAGCTGCTGCAGTACGAGCTGAAGCGTCCGACCCCGGTCGTCACGATCAAAGCCCGCGGCGGAGCCGCCGAGCATGACCAGGCCCGCGCTCTTCTGGAGGAAGGCAAGTTCGCCCAGGCCGCCAAGCTGCTGGAATCGATCGTTGCCGGCAATGCCGACTTTCTGGCCGCGCGCAACAATCTGGCGCTGGCTTACTATTATATGGGGCAATTCGAGAGGGCAATGGAAACGATTCTCGAAGTGCTCGAGCTGGAGGAAGGGAATCTCCACGCTCTCTGCAATCTGGCTATTTTCTATCAGCATGCCGGGGATGCGGAAAAGCTCGCGCCTTTGGCCGGCTTGCTGAGCCGTACGCTTCCTTTTCATCAGGAGCATGTGTTTAAATTGGCCACTACGATGGGTATTCTAGGGGAGCACGAGTGTGCGCTGCGCCACTTCAAGCGCCTGATCAAGGACGGTTCGGCGGAGAGCGACGGGTCCTTGTACCACTATGCCGCCGTCGCCGCGGTCCATGTCGGCCGCCCGGAGGAAGCCCGCCAGCTGTGGCGCCACGCGCTGAAGCGGGACCCGCAGTCCGATGTCGCCCCTTACTATCTGGAGCAGCTTCAGCGGGGGGAGCTTGCCGGGGAGCCGATCGCGGCCAGCTACCACTACCACCTTCCGTTCGAGGAGCAGTTCCGGATGTGGGAGAAGCTGCCGGGCGGCATGCCGGACGGCATGAAGACGAATCCTCTCGTGCGGTCCTCCTTCTTCTGGGCGCTGCGCAACGGAGACCGCAAGACGAAGCTTCAGGTGATTCAGGCGCTCGCCTTGATCGCGGATCATGAGGTGAAGGAAGCCCTTCAGGCGCTCCTGCTCGAACCGGAGGAGGATGACGATCTCAAGCGGATGGCGCTGTTCGCTCTTCGTTCCATCGGCGTGGAGGATACCCTTCCCGCGGTGATGGGGGGAGAAGCCAGGCAGCTTGCCCCGGGCTCCGGGCCGTCCAGGCTGCCGGTATGGGAAGAGAAATGGCAGCTGGTGCTGGATGCGGCCTATGAGAAAATGGGCAAACAGTACGGCTTGATCCAGCAATATGAGCTGATGACGCTCTGGGTCGACTTCCTGACTCGCGTCTATCCCGATGTGCCGAAGCTGGGCAAGGCGGAAGGATGGTCTGCCGCGCTGGAATACTTGACGGCCAAGATGCACCGCCGCGCCATCTCCTACCAAGAAGTGGCCCAGCGCTACGGAACATCGGTCGCCACCGTCAGCAAGAACGCGAAGCGCATCGATGAAGTATGCGGCATCAAGGAAAAGGCCAAGAGCATCCGGGCGGTCTTCCTTCCTTGATGGAAGCTTCATCCAGCACCATGAACGTTTCATGAAGAAGCGGCGGCGTCTTTGACGGATTGCCCTGCCATGGATTAGAATAAGAATAATTATAATCAAGCAGGCAATTTAGGAGGTAACATCCATGTACAAGTCCATTATCATCGGTACCGGCCCGTCCGGTTTGACCGCTGCGATCTATCTGGCCCGCGCCAACCTCAGCCCTCTCGTCATCGAAGGACCGGAGCCGGGCGGCCAGCTGACGACGACGACGGAAGTCGAGAACTTCCCCGGATTCCCGGATGGCATCATGGGTCCTGAGCTCATGGCCAACATGCGCAAGCAGGCCGAGCGTTTCGGCGCTGAATTCCGTACGGGCTGGGTCAACAGCGTCGACCTGTCGGAGCGTCCGTTCAAGATCCAGGTGGAAGGCCAAGGCGAGCTTGTCGCCGAATCCCTGATCATCTCGACCGGCGCATCCGCGCGTTACCTCGGCATTCCCGGAGAGAAGGAGAACGTCGGACGCGGAGTCAGCACTTGCGCCACTTGCGACGGCTTCTTCTTCCGCGGCAAAAAGATCATCGTGGTCGGAGGCGGAGATTCCGCCATGGAGGAGGCCAACTTCCTCACCCGCTTTGCGACCAACGTCGACCTGGTCCACCGCCGCGACGAGATGCGCGCATCCAAAATCATGCAGGACCGCGCCCGCGACAACGAGAAGATCAGCTTCGCCCTCAACCGCACGCCGGTTGAAGTCGTTGCAGGCCCGCTCGGCGTGACCGGACTGAAGGTCCGCAACAACGAGAGCGGCCAAGAGGAGATCCTCGAGACCAACGGCATCTTCGTCGCCATCGGCCACACGCCGAACACGAAGTTCCTGGGCGGCCAGATCGACACCGACGATCATGGCTACATCATGGTGAAGCCGGGAACGACGGAAACGAACGTCCCGGGCGTATTCGCTTGCGGCGACGTGCAGGACTTGAAGTACCGCCAGGCCATTACGGCCGCCGGCAGCGGCTGCATGGCAGCGCTGGACTGCGAGAAGTACCTGGAAGGCTCCATGGTGCATGACTGGAGCCAGACGCTGTAATCGAGCTTATCCCATAGGCTGCTATCCGGATCAATGCCAGTTGACCGGGTGGCGGCTTTTTTACCCTTTCCGGGGAGATTCGGTTCCGATAGGGAGAGTTGCAGGCTCGATTTCGCCGTTTTCCGGGATTTTCGCCGCCGAGCTTGGAACCGGAAGACGCCATGGCGGCGCGATTCGCCGGGCCGCGTTGTTACCTTGACCTGGACTATGGCTTGCCTTATAGTAACTTAAAGAAGTTAACTTATAATTGAGGTGGCTAACACATGTCAGAAACAATCTACGTTGGAGCGGATATCGGCGGCACCGCCATCAAAGTTGGAGTTTGCAGCGCGGTGGGCGATTTGCTCCGGACGTATGAGGGCCCGACGGAAGCTTCCCAGGGCGCAGAGCGCATCGTGGACAACATTGTGGCGTACGTGCGCCATGTCGTCGGCGAGGCGGGCTTTGCCTGGGAACAAGTAGGCGGAGTCGGCGTCGGGATCGCAGGTTTCCTGGACATCCCGAATGGCATCGTGAAGTTCTCCAACAATTTGAATATACGCAACGTGCCTCTCAAGCAGCTGCTTGAAGAGAAGCTGAACAAGACCGTCAAGGTCAACAACGACGCCAATGTCGCCGCTCTCGGCGAAGCTTGGGCCGGAGCGGGCCGCGGCATTCCGAACTGCGTCTGCTACACGCTCGGCACCGGCGTAGGGGGCGGAGTCATCATCAACGGCCGCATCTATGAAGGCTTCGGCGGCATGGCCGGAGAGCTCGGCCACATGTCGATCGTGCCCGATCTGGAAGCGATCCAGTGCACTTGCGGCAAAACCGGCTGCCTGGAGACGGTATCCTCCGCCACCGGCATCATCCGCATGGCCAAGGATGCCGTGGAGCGCGGCGACCGCACGTCGCTGTCTCTCGAGCCCAACATCATGGCCAAGGAAGTCATCGACGCCGCCAAAGCGGGCGACGAGGTGGCGGCCCGCATCGTGAACCGCGCCGCCTATTACCTGGGCCGGTCGATGGCGGCCACCGCTGTCACCCTGAATCCGCAGCGCTTCATCATCGGCGGAGGCGTCGCCAAGGCCGGCGATTTCCTGTTCGATCAGATCCGCGAAGTGTTCGCCAAATATACGCAGGACCAAGCCAAGGAAGGCGTGGAGATCGTCGCCGCTACACTGGGCAACGATGCAGGCGTCGTCGGCGCGGCCGGACTCATTCTCCGCTCCTAGCAGGCGAAGCCAACCGGGGGCCGGATTTGGATCGGCGGATTTATTCCGGCACCCCCCTAGGGAGGAACAGCATATGGAAACGAATACGCCCAAGCTGGTCATCATTACGGGCATGTCCGGCGCAGGCAAGACGATTGCAGTCCAGAGCCTCGAGGATCTCGGGTTCTTTTGCGTCGACAATCTGCCTCCGGTGCTCATTCCGAAGTTTGCCGAGCTGATCGACGGCTCCAACGGCAAAATCGCCAAAGTGGCGCTCGTCATCGATTTGCGCGGCCGCGAATTTTTCACGGCTTTGTCGGAGTCGCTCGATTATATCAAGAACCACTTTACCTTCCAGCACGAGATTCTGTTCCTGGACGCGACCGACGACGTTCTCGTACGCCGTTACAAGGAGAGCCGGCGCCGGCATCCGCTCGCTCCCAACGGCTTGCCGCTCGAAGGCATCCATCTGGAGAGGCAGCTGCTGGAGGAGCTCAAGAATTCGGCGACACAGACGATCGACACGAGCAAGCTGAAGCCGGCCGAGCTCAAGGAGTCCATCATTTCGCGCTTCACGAATGCCAAGCAGGCGCCGTTTTCGGTGAATGTCACCTCATTCGGCTTCAAGTACGGCATTCCGATCGACGCCGATCTGATCTATGACGTCCGCTTCCTGCCGAATCCGCATTACGTCGAGCATCTGCGTCCGCGCACCGGACAGGAGCAGGATGTATATGATTATGTTATGAAGTGGCCGGATACCCAGATGTTTCTTACCAAGCTTCTCGACATGCTGCAATTTCTCATCCCCCTGTACCGCAAGGAGGGCAAGAGTCAGGTTGTCATCGGAATCGGCTGTACGGGCGGCAAGCACCGTTCCGTCGCCATTTCGGAATATCTCGGGCGCATGCTCGGCAGCAGCGAGACGGAATCGGTCCGGGTGAGCCATCGCGATGCCGGACGTGACCGTCCTTAAGGCGGGACTTATATGGCAAGCAGCAAATCCAAGGCTCCACTACCGAAAATCGTCGTCATCGGCGGCGGCACCGGCTTGTCCGTCATGCTCCGCGGCCTCAAGGAGAAGCCGCTCGACATCACGGCGATCGTTACCGTAGCCGATGACGGCGGCAGCTCCGGCGTCCTTCGCAGCGAGCTTCAAATTCCTCCACCGGGCGACATCCGCAACGTGCTCATGGCGTTGGCGGATGTCGAGCCGCTTTTATCGGAGATGCTTCAATACCGGTTCCCGAGCGGCACCGGACTTGCCGGCCACAGCCTGGGCAATCTCATGCTGGCGGCGATGACGGATATATCCGGCGACTTCGTGACCGGGGTCAGGGAGCTGAGCCGGGTGCTCGCCGTTCGCGGCACGGTGCTGCCGGCGTCGGATCAGGCGATCGTGCTCAAGGCCGAGCTGGAGGACGGAACGATCGTCGAGGGCGAGTCCAATATTCCGCTGGCCGGGCAGCCGATCAAGCGGGTGTTCATCGAGCCTCCCGACGTGGAGCCGCTCGAGGAAGCGTGCCAGGCGATCCAGGAGGCGGATGCGATCCTGATCGGACCCGGCAGCTTGTACACGAGCATTATTCCCAATCTGCTCGTGCCGAAGCTGGCGGAATGCATCGTTCAGTCGAATGCGATCAAGATTTTCATCTGCAATGTCATGACCCAGCCGGGCGAGACGGACGATTATGCGGTGAGCGATCATCTGGAAGCGGTGCACCGCCATATCGGCCACCAGCTGTTCGATTACGTCATCGTCAACGACGGCGAGATTCCTCCTCAGATCCAGGACCGCTATGCGGAAATGGGAGCGAAGGCTGTCCAGCTCGATCTGGACGAAGTCACGCGCCGGGGATACAAGGTCATCGCAGACCGCCTGGTGCTGTTCCGCACTTATTTGCGGCATGATGCCGTGCGGTTGAGCCATCATATCTATCAGCTTGTAGAGAGCTGGATGCAAAGAAAGGGGTGAAGAGATGAGCTTTGCGGCCCAGACCAAAAAAGAACTGACGCTCGTAGACAACCAGGACGCCTGCTGCGAACGGGCGGAGCTGTCCGCTCTGATCCGGATGAACGGATCGGTGCACTTGGCCAGCCGCAAGGTCATCCTCGACATCTCGACGGAGAATGCGGCCATCGCGCGCCGGATCTACAGCCTGATCAAGAAGATATTCGACGTCCATACCGAGCTGCTTGTCCGCAAGAAGATGAGGCTGAAGAAGAACAATGTCTACATTGTCCGGATTCCGGCCAAGGTCCAGGAAATTCTCAAGGATCTGAACATCGTTTCCGAAGGATTCATGTTCAATCAGGGCATAGATAAGGATATGATCAAACGTCCTTGCTGCAAGCGCGCTTACCTGCGCGGCGCTTTCCTGGCCGGCGGCTCCGTCAACAACCCCGAAGGCTCCTCCTATCATTTGGAGATTTCCTGCATGTACGAGGAGCATTGCGGGGCACTGGTGGCGCTGGCCAACAAATTCGGGCTGAACGCCCGGTGCATCGAGCGCAAGAAAGGATTCATCTTCTACATCAAGGAAGGCGAGAAGATCATCGAGCTGCTGAACATCATCGGCGCTCATCAGGCTTTGTTCAAATTCGAGGATGTCCGCATCATGCGCGACATGAGGAACTCCGTCAACCGCATCGTCAACTGCGAGACGGCCAACCTCAACAAGACGATCGGAGCTGCCGTGCGCCAGATCGACAATATCCGTCTGCTGCAGAAGGAGATGGGACTGGAGAACCTGCCCGAGAAGCTTCGAGAGGTGGCGGAAATCCGTCTTCTGCATCCCGACATGAACCTCAAGGAAGTCGGCGAGATGCTGAAGGGCTCGGTCAGCAAGTCCGGCGTGAACCACAGGCTTCGCAAAATCGACGAGCTGGCCGAAAAATTGCGTGGAAGCTGAACTTTTAACTTACACGGGCCGATGGTATAATGGTAGCAATCGTGGCCAGATTTCCTCATACCTGAAACGGATGATGTTACCGAGCGCGTGAAGCGCCGTTGCAGCAGTGAAAATGAACTAGGGGGTATAGATTTCATGACCAGACAACCCGTTGTCGTTAGACTCAAGACGGGTCTTCACGCAAGACCGGCTGCACTCTTCGTGCAGGAAGCGAACAAGTTCTCTTCCGAGATTTTCGTGGAAAAGGACGAGAAGAAAGTAAACGCCAAGTCCATCATGGGCATCATGAGCCTTGCGATCAGCTCCGGCACGGAAGTTTACGTCAGTGCCGAGGGTTCGGATGCAGAGCAGGCTGTAAACGCTTTAGTCTCCCTGGTGAGCAAGGAAGAGCTCGAGAACCAATAAATCAGCCTCCGGGCGCTGCATGCGCAGCCTCGGACGCGCTTCACGAAAGCTCCCGCAGGGGGCTTTTTTTGATTTGCTTGAAACCAGCGGCGCGGATGCCTATGGCGCAAAGGCCTGCAAAGGCTTCCTGCAAAGGCAGACTGCAAGTGGCGACTGCAAGTGCCTCCAGCAAGTGCCTTCAGCAAGTGCCGACTGCAAGTGGCGACTGCAAGTGGCGAGTGCAAAATGCCGACTACAAGTGGCGACTGCAAATGCCTCCTGCAAATGCATCTCCCGGCGTGAACTGAGCTTTTATCGCCTATGGCATGGTGAAGTGGGATAAAAGGCCCTTCATGCTCCTGATGCTTCGATTTGACCCGGTGGTAATGGCTTTACAGACAATTGCATGGATTATCGGACATAGGATCCGCTATTGGACTCGATTTTGTCATTAAAATAAATTTAAAGGACATAGGATCCGTTATTTTCCTAAAAAAGGGTCAAATGGTCGCGGTTGAGCCCGAATAACGGATCGTATGTCCGATAATCATCGAAATGGGCTTAAATCATCTAAATAACGGATCTTATGTCCGATAAGGATCGAAACATGTTGGCGCCATAGGGTTGGGATCGTATGTCCGCTATAAATTGAAGCATGCTGGAAAGCCATTGGGTTGGTAACGTATGTTCGATAAGGATTGAAACAAGCTGGAAAGTCATTGGGTTGGTATCATATGTACGCTATGGATCGAAACAGTTGGAGCCATAGGGTTGGGATCGTATGACCGCTGCTATAAATTGAAGCATGCTGGAAGTCATTGGTTTGGAATCGTATGTCCGACCAACCATCGAAGACTTGCAGGGGCCATTAGATTTGCCCGCATGTCCTCCAATCCCCCATCCAGGTCTCAAAGTCAATAATATCGTCAATCCTTGATGGTAAATGCAACCTTTTGCATGTGCATGCCGTTTCAAGAGGACAACACCTAAGGAGGCGCTGGGAATGGACAAACGAAATGCGGCTGGCGGGCTGATGCAAAAGAGCAAGGTGCTGCTTCTAGCGGCGGGAATCACAGCGGGATCGTTGATGGCGTGGAATGCTTTTGGCGGTCAGCCGCTCAACAAGCCGGCTTTTGCCGCGGGAACGGAGAATGCCGTGATGAATACAGTCGCCGTGACGGGTACAGGCAAGGTGTCGGTCGCGCCGGATATCGCCTATGTATCGGCTGGCGTATCGGTAACGGCCAAGACGGCCAAGGAAGCGCAGGCCGGAGCGGCCAAGAAGTACGATGCCGTGCGCAAGGCGCTGACAGGAACCTTCGGAGTCGCGGAAAAGGATTTGAAGACGACGAACTACTCCGTGCAGCCGCAATACCGCTATACGGATAAAGAAGGCCAAGTGCTGACCGGATACACAGCGGTGCAGGACATCCAGATTTCCTACCGCAACATAGATAAGACCGGCGATCTCGTCGACGGTCTGGCAGCAGCCGGCGCCAATCGGATCAACAACATTTCCTTCGGCACGGAAAAAGGAGACGCCTACACGCAGCAGGCGCTGCAGAAGGCGGTCGAGGCCGCCAAGGTCAAAGCGATGACGCTGGCCCAGGCTTCGGGCCGCACGCTCGGCGAGGTCGTCTCGATCTCGGAGAACGGCGCCCAGGTCGTGCAGCCGGTCATCGAGAGAGCGCAGATGAAGATGGCGGCAGCGTCGGACTCCTCGGCCAATACGGTCGTGGATGCAGGCGAGGTCGACGTCACCTCCGACATCACCGTATTGTTCTCCCTAAAATAGAAAAAGAAAGCAGCCCCCGGCAAATCCGGGGGCTGCTTTTCTTTTCGTCCATTCAGCCGACCTTACAGCTTCTCGATGACTTTGTCGACGAGGCCGTAAGCCGTCGCTTCTTCCGCGCTCATGAAGTTGTCGCGGTCGGTATCCTTCTCGATGCGCTCCAGCGGCTGGCCGGTACGCTCGGACAGGATGGCGTTCAGCTTGTCGCGCATCTTGAGGATGCGGCGGGCACGGATCTCGATGTCGCTCGCCTGGCCTTCGGCTCCGCCGAGCGGCTGATGAATCATGACCTCGCTGTTCGGCAGCGCGTAACGCTTGCCCTTGGCGCCTGCTGTCAGCAGGAACGCTCCCATGGAAGCCGCCATGCCGACGCAGATCGTGGAGACATCCGGCTTGATGAACTGCATCGTGTCGTAGATCGCCATGCCGGCCGTAATGGAGCCGCCGGGGCTGTTGATATAAAGCGAGATGTCCTTCTCCGGATCGTCCGCTGCAAGGAACAGCATTTGGGCGATGATGGAGTTGGCCACCACATCGTTGACGCCGGTGCCGAGGAAGATGATGCGGTCCTTGAGCAGCCGGGAATAAATATCATAGGCGCGCTCACCGCGGTTGCTTTGCTCGATGACCATAGGCACAAAATTCATGTCCAAGTGCGAGTCCCTCCTTATAACCTTCATAAATAGTGGATATGCGGGGTGCTGCTTTCTCATTTTAATGGATTGCGATTTTAAAGTCAAATTTGGTCAAAGAGGTCGGGACAGCCTTCAATAGCCCATTTTAACCGGCTTCCTTATTCTCTAAACCTGAGCTTCCGCTTCCGGCAGCCGGAGCGGCGAGGCGGCTTCCCGATCCTAAGTCCGATCTCCTCCGGATGCAAAAAAAGGACCGGCACGAATGCCGGTCCTTCTATGTAATGAAGCCATTGGTGTAAATTGGCGCGCCCGCTAGGAATCGAACCTAGATCTCAGGCTCCGGAGGCCTACGTCATATCCATTGGACCACGGGCGCTTGTAAAAACGTAACGTCTAAGATTGTATAACAGCTGGCAGGAAAAAGCAACACTAAAGGTTTCCGTAAAAAGAAATCCGAAAATTGGGTGTCGGCAACCGTTTTCATCGGGTATTCCTCACTTGCGGGGGTTATCTAAAAGAGGTAAAATAATGGTGTGGGACGTAAAATGAATGGCCGGGACGAAAAATGTCCCAATACGGCCATGCACGAGTGGAGTGGGGGCGCTCATGCGCAGCATTATTGATTTGCAGCGTCAGCTCGTTCCGGATCTCGTCGATACGCTCCGCCGCCGTTATGCGATTCTGCATCAGGTCATGCTCTCGGACATGATCGGCCGCCGGACGCTCGCCGCCTCCCTGTCGATGACGGAGAGAGTTCTGAGAGCCGAGACCGACTTCCTCAAGGAACAGGGCTTGCTGGAGATCAAATCCTCCGGCATGTCCATCAGCCCGGCCGGCCGCCGGCTGCTGGAGGAGATGGAGCCAGAGCTCGGAGGGCTGCTCGGGCTCAGCGACCTGGAGGAGAAGCTCAAGCAGCGGTTCGGCTTGCAGAAGGTCATCATCGTGCCCGGCGATTCCGAGAAGTCGGACAGCGCCAAGCGGGAGCTTGGCCGCGCCGGAGCCGCGGCGCTCCTGCAGGTGCTGGGCGAGCGGGATGTCGTGGCGGTGACCGGAGGAACGACGCTTGCGGGCGTCGCCTCGCAGCTCGCCTCGAGCTCGCCGCGCCGGAGCAACCTGTTCGTGCCGGCGCGAGGCGGGCTCGGAGAGAGCCTGGAATACCAGGCGAGCACAATCGTCTCGACGATGGCCAAGCGGACGGGAGCGCAGTACCGGATGCTTCACGTCCCGGACCATCTCAGCGAAGAGGCCTACACGAGCCTCATGCAGGAGCCCGGAGTGAAGGAGATCGTCGAGGTCATCCGCAGCGCACGCATCGTCATCCACGGCATCGGAGACGCCATGGTGATGGCCCGGCGCAGACGGATCGACAGCGGACTGGTCGACTCCCTCAAGGCGGACGGCGCGCTTGCCGAAGCCTGGGGCTACTACTTCGACCGCAGCGGCAACGTCGTGCACAAGATGCAGACCGCCGGCATCCGCCTGGAGGACATCATGACGACCGAGGTCGTCATCGGGGTGGCCGGCGGCCGCTCCAAGGCGGAGGCCATCTCCGCGGTGCTGAGATTCGGCCACGAGGACATCCTCGTCACCGACGAGGCCGCCGCCCTCGAAATCGCGGCGCTGACGGAATAAGAGCCATGCCGCAAGGCGATAATGGTTCTTGTCCTTCCAGGCGCCGCGGGAACAGACTTGTTTTCATGGCAATCCGCGGGCTCTGCGCCTGCCAGGGGCAGGGCATGCGAATTGCTTTGAGATAGATGCATCATCAAACTTCATTTAACAGGAGGAATATCAACCATGGTTAAAGTTGGTATTAACGGATTTGGCCGTATCGGACGCAACGTCTTCCGCGCAGCACTGAACAACAGCGAGGTTCAAATCGTCGCTGTGAACGACCTGACGGACACGAAAACGCTGGCCCACCTGCTGAAATATGACACCACCCACGGCGTCCTGGACGCTACGGTAGAAGCTAAAGAAGGCGCGCTTGTCGTCAACGGCCGCGAGATCAAAGTCTTTGCCGAGCGCAACCCGGAAAACCTGCCTTGGGGCTCCGTAGGCGCAGAAATCGTCGTTGAATCGACGGGCATCTTCACGGCTAAAGAAAAAGCCGAGCTTCACCTGAAAGGCGGAGCGAAAAAAGTCATCATCTCCGCTCCGGCTACGAACGAAGACATCACGATCGTCATGGGCGTAAACGAAGATCAATACGACGCTTCGGCTCACACGGTCATCTCCAACGCTTCTTGTACGACGAACTGCCTGGCTCCTTTCGCCAAAGTTCTGAACGACAAGTTCGGCATCGTAAAAGGCATGATGACGACGATCCACTCCTACACGAACGACCAATCCGTACTGGACGTTCCTCACAAGGACCTGCGCCGCGCGCGCGCTGCCGCAGAAAACATCATTCCTTCCTCCACGGGCGCTGCCAAAGCCGTCTCCCTCGTTCTGCCTGAGCTCAAAGGCAAGCTGAACGGCATGGCTATGCGCGTTCCTACGAAAAACGTTTCCGTAACGGATCTCGTAGCCGAAGTGAAATCGAATGTAACGGTCGAAGAAGTGAACGCTGCCCTGAAGGAAGCTTCCGAAGGCTCCATGAAAGGCATCCTGTTCTACTCCGAAGAGCCGCTCGTATCGAGCGACTACAACGGCAATGCCGCTTCCTCCACGATCGACGCCCTGTCGACGATGGTTGTCGAAGGCAACATGGTCAAAGTCATCTCCTGGTACGACAATGAGTGGGGCTACTCCAACCGTGTCGTCGACCTGGCTGCTTACATCGCTTCCAAAGGCCTGTAAGAAGCTTCTAATCGCATAGACGATTCCACAGCTAAAGAGGAGAGACGATTGATCGTTCTCCTCTTTAGCAATGTTTTATCCATAGAAATCACTACCGGGAGGGCGAGCAGCTGTGAACAAGAAGAGCGTTCGTGATGTGGAAGTAGCGGGCAAGCGCGTATTCGTACGCGTCGATTTCAACGTGCCGATGGAAAATGGATCGATTACCGATGACACCCGGATCCGGGAAACGCTGCCTACGATCCAGTACCTGATCGAGAAGGGCGCGCGCGTCATTCTGGCCGCGCACTTCGGCCGTCCTGGCGGCGAAGTGAAGGAAGAGCTGCGCCTGACTCCGGTCGCTGCGCGCCTGGCCGAGCTGATCGGCAAGCCGGTCGCCAAAGCCGACGATACCGCCGGTCCCGATGCGCAGGCCAAAGCCGCCGCGCTGCAGGACGGCGACGTGCTGCTGCTCGAAAACACCCGCTTCAACCCCGGCGAGGAGAAGAACGATCCGGAATTCGCGAAGCAGCTTGCTTCGCTGGCCGACCTGTTCGTGAATGACGCCTTCGGCGCCGCTCACCGCGCCCATGCTTCCACGGAAGGCATCGCCCACCTGCTTCCGGCCGTATCCGGCCTTCTGATGGAGAAGGAGCTGGACGTGCTGGGCAAGGCGCTGAACAATCCGGAGCGTCCGTTCACGGCTATTGTCGGCGGTTCCAAGGTCAAGGACAAAATCGACGTCATCAACAAGATGATCGAGATCGCCGACAACATCCTCATCGGCGGCGGCCTGTCCTACACGTTCTTCAAGGCTCAAGGCCATGAAATCGGACAATCCCTCGTGGACAACTCCAAGCTTGACCTTGCTCTCGAATTCATCGAGAAAGCCAAGAAGCTCGGCAAAAACTTCCTGATTCCGGTCGATATCGTCGTATCCGACGACTTCAGCAAGGACGCCAACACGAAGATCGTCGACGTGGACGGCATTCCTGCCGACTGGGAAGGCATCGACATCGGGCCGAAAACCCGCGAGCTGTATGCCAAAGTCATCAAGGAATCCAAGCTGGTCGTCTGGAACGGCCCGATGGGCGTATTCGAGATCGAGCCGTTCTCGCACGGCACCCGCGCCGTTGCGCAAGCTTGCGCCGAGACGGAAGGCTACACGGTCATCGGCGGCGGCGATTCCGCTGCGGCAGCCGAGAAATTCCATCTGGCCGACAAGATGGACCATATCTCCACGGGCGGCGGCGCTTCCCTGGAGTTCATGGAAGGCAAGGTTCTTCCGGGCGTAGTCGCCCTTAACGATAAGTAACATCTCTTTCTCCCGAGCGGAGCGAGGGGAAAAAGGCTGGCGAAATCCGGCAGGCGAAGCAGGCAGAATGGCCGTGGAGAAGCTTGTCCCGCAACTTTCACGTCGACGTCATTCGACGATTATGGAAGCGGGATAAGCGGTCGCATTTGAAGACGGAATTCTCCCCTTTAGACGGGTGGATGAAAAAGAATTCCGGCTTGAGCAGCGATCGGAACGGTCTTCTGCATGTGCAGCCTCGTTTCCGGATGCGCAGCCCAGTTTTCAGGAGAGGAATGATATCCATGGCAAGAACTCCAATCATCGCAGGCAACTGGAAAATGTTCAAAACGGTATCCGAGGCCGTATCCTTCTTCAGCGAAGTGAAGGGCGGAGCCGAGGTTGACGGCGTCGAGAGCGTCATCTGCGCTCCGTACACGACGCTGCCGGCCCTCGTCGAGGCGGCCAAAGGAACGAAAATCGCCATCGGCGCGCAAAACCTTCATTTTGAAGACAACGGCGCGTTCACCGGCGAAATCTCCGGTCTCATGCTGGCCGATCTCGGCGTGAAATACGTCATTGTCGGCCACTCCGAGCGCCGCGCGTACTTCGGCGAGACGGACGAGATCGTGAACAAGAAAGTCGCGGCCGCGTTCAAGCACGGCCTGACCCCGATCGTCTGCGTCGGCGAAAAGCTCGAAGAGCGCGAAGCCGGCGACACGAAAAACGTCTGCAAAGTGCAGACGCAAGGCGCGTTCCAAGGCCTGTCCGCCGAGCAGGCTGCCGAAGTCGTCATCGCCTACGAGCCGATCTGGGCGATCGGCACCGGCAAATCCTCCACGGCTGAAGACGCCGAGGATGTCATCGCCTACATCCGTGAAGTCGTTGCCGGACTGTACGACCAAGCGACGGCGGACGCGGTACGCATCCAGTACGGCGGCAGCGTGAAGCCGGCCAACGTGAAGGAATACATGGGCCAGGCGAACATCGACGGCGCCCTCGTGGGCGGCGCAAGTCTGGAACCGGCTTCCTACATCGCTCTGGTCGAGGGGGCGAAGTAACATGGCTCCCAAACCGGTCGCACTGATCATCATGGACGGCTTCGGCCTCCGCAATGATGTCGTGGGCAACGCGGTCGCTCAGGCCAATAAGCCGAACTACGACCGCTTCATGGCCCAGTTCCCCCATACGACGCTGACCGCCTGCGGCGAAGCCGTCGGCCTTCCCGAAGGCCAGATGGGCAACTCCGAGGTCGGCCATCTGAACATCGGTGCGGGACGCATCGTCTATCAGGACCTCACCCGGATCACGAAGTCGATCCGCGACGGCGAGTTCTTCGACAACGATACGCTGCTCGGCGCCGTGCGCCATGCCAAGCTGAACGGCAAGAAGCTGCATCTGTACGGCCTGCTCAGCGACGGCGGCGTGCACAGCCATATCCAGCATCTGTTCGCGCTGCTCGAGCTGGCCAAGAAGGAAGGGCTGGATCAGGTTTACATCCATGCTTTCCTCGACGGACGCGACGTCGCTCCGGACAGCGCAGTCGGCTATCTGACCGAGCTGCAGGCGAAGATCGAGGAGCTTGGCATCGGCCGCATCGCGACTGTGCAAGGCCGCTACTATGCGATGGACCGCGACAAGCGCTGGGAGCGCGTGGAGAAGTCCTACCGCGCCATGGTGTACGGAGACGGTCCGAAATACACCGATCCGATCCGCGCCGTGCGGGAATCGTACGA
>NZ_CBRA020000046.1:0-11682 GCF_000469945.2 Paenibacillus sp. P22
CTCGCGCGGCGGCTTCCCGAGGAAGCGCGCCGGGAAGCTGCCGGGGAATGCCCGGCATGCGGCGGATCCGAGCCGATCGGCTCGCCTGCGCCAAGCAAGGCCAGCACTGCATCGGGCATCTCCTGCCGCGCTTGGTGCGCATAGCCGGCTTCCGCCAACGCTTCCGGGCTGCGGAACGGGCGCAGCTGCCAATCCCTCAGCTCGTATACCTGTGCGCCGCTTCCATGAACGATCCGAGGCGAAGTCCGGCCGGACAGATGCAGCTGCCGGATCCGCTCGGTCAGCCGGCTGCGGTAAGCCGGCATGCCGAATACCTCCAGGGCGGCCGCGCCGCTCCTTGCGGCGACAGCCAGCCGCAGCGGCATGTTCGCGGTCAGCTGCGAGACGAGCGCAGCCAGCTCGTATGGATGGCCCGCAGCGGCCAGACGCTCTGCGTTTCCCGTCGCGCGCATGATTTCGGCGAGTCCTCCCGATGCGTACGCGACGACAGGCTTGCCGAACAGCATCCCTTCCAGCGCCGTCATCCCGAAGCCTTCCTCCACAATGCTGGGTACGACCAGAATATCGAGCGCAGGATAGGCGTTGCGGATGTCGGTCTCGAAGGGCAGCCAGCGGAACCGGTCCGCCATGCCGGAGGAAGCCGCCATGCGGATGCATCGCTCCAGATAAGGCGGATTGACCGGATTGCCGGTGACCGCGAATACCGCTTCGGGATGGCTGGCTCCGACATGCAGAGCCATCGCCATGAAGTGGTCGAGGCCTTTGTTCTCATAGAGATGGGAAGCGATGAAGCCGATCAGGCATTGATTTTCGGCCACATTCAGCTGAGCCCTTCGCTTCGCCCGTCTGGAAGTCCAGGTCCATGGCTCGAAATTCGACCCGTCGACCGCCGGATAGAGGACGGCGGACTTTGCGAGCAGGCTAGGGGAATGAATCGGCGACAGGGTCGAGGCGGATATTCCGACCAGCAGGTCGGTATGGGCTTCCATCAGCTCCTGAACGCTGCCGGTCCCTGCCGACGTCCTCATCGTCTCCGTCAAGCACCAGATGACCGGCACTCCCAGCCTCGTCGCCGCGATGGCAGGCAGGGGATGAACGCAGGTGTTGACCCATACCGCATGCGGCTTTACGGCGATGAGAAGACGGTACAGCGCCTCCATGCCGGAGCTGTGGACGCCTCCGGAAACTTCCTCCAGGATGGCCGGGTGGGCTTGATACATGGAATAGTAGATCGGGACAGCGCCTGTGACATGCACCCTGATTCCGGCCGCTCTCGCCCTTGCCGACAGGATGCCTTCCTCGGGCACGGCCAGAATGCATGCAGCCGCTCCGGCCAGCTCTGTCATCGTGAGCAGCAGCAGCTTCTCGGCTCCTGTTATCGCGTCAGGACTGCATATATGGGAGAAGAACAGGATGGTCGGGTTCGAAATCAATTTCTTCACCCCCTTCGGTCGGAAGCCGGCGCATCAGGACGGAAACATCGACGTCAGCATGTAGTTCAGCCGATGCGCGTAGGTATGCTCCTTCATCGTCCGGTGCATGGAGCGCAGCGCGATGTCCTGCCTCTCTTGCTCGTGCTGGAGGTAATAATCGATCTTCTCGACCAATTCCTGAGGCGAGGAATAG
This sequence comes from Paenibacillus sp. P22, assembly GCF_000469945.2. Taxonomy (NCBI): domain Bacteria; kingdom Bacillati; phylum Bacillota; class Bacilli; order Caryophanales; family Paenibacillaceae; genus Paenibacillus; species Paenibacillus sp. P22. Next base: position 1,627 of record NZ_CBRA020000046.1, read on the forward strand.
GTCGCGATTTCCACTCCCGGCGTGTAGAAGCTGGCCAGGTCTTCCCGTACGTCCGTCAGCTGCAGGGTGCCGCAGGCGGATATTTCGAACGTGCGGGGATTGGGAGAAACCGCCGTGATCATCTCGCTGTTGCTGTTGAACGTTTCGTCGTCATGGGCACGGTGCATGTTGATGACGATCTTCGCTCCGTTGTACGTCGCCGCCGTCTCCAGCGGTCCCATCCAGTGGCCCGCCCGGATGCGGGAGGAGAGGAGCTGATAATCGCGCAGCCGCTCCCACCAGAGACCGGAGATGATAATATCGCGAGTGGCGAGGTACGGAGTGATCTGGTCGAAGAAGTCGACGCGCTTGTGATAAGCGGAACCGACGAAGCTGATTTCCCTGCGGAGGGACAGATCGGGATTGCGGGGGCGGAATTCATCGGGATTGACGCCGAGCGGAAGGTAATGGACGTTGGGGCATCCGAGCCTGCGGTAGAATTCGACGCAGTTTTTCTCCAGCGTAAAGACGAAGTCGTAATGCGGAGCGAGCTTGCGGGTGATGTCGGAATAGTAGGGATCATCCGTGAACCAGACGGCTGTCCGGATGCCGAGCGCCCGGATGGCGTCGACGTTCTCGACCGGAGCCTGCAGGCCGTCCAGGAAGATGACCGCGTCGGGCCGCAGCGTTTCGGCCTGCTGAACGTAATTTTGCAGCGTATCGCTCACGCTGAGCCTCAACGTCATGGAACGGAGCGAGTCGGCGATGGAGGCGTCCAGGGGAGAATACGGATATCCTTTTGCGGTAGCGATAAACATGATATGAAGCGGGAATATGGGAGGCGAATAGCTTACCAGGGAAAGGCCGGCCTCGCATTTGCCGAACCAGCGGCCGTGCTCATGTCCCGTCGCGAAGCCTGCTGCCCTGCCCCTTTCCAGCTCCGGATCCGGAAGCATCGGGGCGACGGGTTGCAGGAAGCGCTTCTTGCTTGCGCGGGAAGGCGCATGCTTGGCTGCGCGCCTGCCCTTGCGCAGGGATTTAACTGCCAACTTTAGTCCTCCTCTTTTGATAGCAGCACTCACGCCGTCAGCCCAGGGGGAGCAGATCCAGAAGATCTCCGACGCGGCGGGCGAAGGTGTGTTCCTGAAGCGTGCGCAGCATCCCTTTCACGGAGACGGCTCTGCGCAGGTCTTCATGAAGAAGATAATGCCTTATTTTGCCGACCAGCTCTCCTGCGTCGGCAAAGGTGTCCAGCTCCTGTCCCGGCACGTAATAACGGCCGAGGTCATCGCGGATATCGGTCATCTGCAGCGTTCCGCAGGCGGAAATTTCATACGTCCTTGGATTGATGGAGGCGCCGCGGAGACCGTGATCGTTGTGGTTGTCGACTCCCGGTTCCGTCGTCCGGTGGATGTTCAGGACGATCCGGGCGCCGTTGTAATAGTTCACCGTCTCCTCGATCGGCATCCAGCCGGGAAGCAGCTGGCAGCTCTTGCGCGCCCTTGGACTCAGACGCTCCCATTCCCCCCCGGCGATGACGACCCTGAGGCCTTGCAGCTGCGGCAGCACCTGATCCAGCAGCCCGATCCGGTTCCAGAAGCCCTGGCCGATGAAGCAAACGTCGCTGCGGTATTTGCGGGGAACCGGCTTGGCATGGTAGACCCCCGTATTGACGCCGAGCGGCGCGTAATGAACTTGCGGATGTCCCAGCCGACGATAGAAATCGACCGCCTCGAGGTCGTGGGTGAAGACGTAATCGTAGCAGAACGCCAGGCTGCTCGTTTCCCTCGTAAAATAGGGATCGTCCGCGAACCAGATGGCGGCCGGTATGCCCAAATTCCGGATCGCTGCGATCTGTGAAGGCTGATCGGCCGGAAACACGTGATGCAAGCCGTTCATGACGAGCACCAGATCCGGCCTGAGCCTCTCCGCGTCAACGAACATGGTGCCGGGACTGCTTACAGCAACCGAGCTGGCGTGCATCGCCAGCGCTTCCTGCACGCCTTGGTCGATCGCCGGAAACCCTTGCGGGACGTACATGACGCTCATGGCTCTTCGCGCTTCGGGCGTCCATACCCGCGCGGCGGATGCCGCAGCCTGGCAGGCGCCGTCCCGGCGGCCTTCCTCCAATCCGATCCGATGCCCCTCCTGCCTTCCCGCTTCAACCGTCCGCGGTACGTGGCTTGGCATGCCGAATGCCTCCCTTCTTGACCTTGCTCTGCTCCTACTATATGTCCGGAGGCCGCTGTCTACTTGGTCTCTTGTCCTCGCGCCGCCAAAAATGGCGGATGACTAGATTAGCAGAATGAACGCCTGCGGCGACGACGCGGGCTGCGTCCCCTGCATCCGGCTGCCGCAACGGATGAATGCCCGTATTGCCGGACAGGAGCCGCCTGGAGCGTTTCGGTCGCCTAAAAAAAAAGCCGCCGGACGGCGGCCTGAAAGCTTTGAAATCAGCCGGGCTGGGTTTCATAGGCGAATTGCAGTCCCTCTTCATAGCCCATGCCGAAGCCAGCCTGATACCCCTCTGTGTACGTCTGCTGGAATCCGGCCTGGAAAGCGGGGCTTCCCTGCATGATCGCCGGCTCCACGAACCCATGGACGGCTCGTCGCCGCGCTGCCGCCTGCCGGCGGCGCGGCCGTTTTGCCGCCGCCGATCGTCTGACGGAACGAGTCTTCTTCTTTGCGGCCGACTTTCCTTTTTTCGCTCCGGCTGCTTTTTTTTCGCCGCCCGAGCGCTGCGGAAGGCAGCCGTTTTCTCACGGCACTTCTTTTTGTCTTCATGAAATATCCTCCTTGGAATCCTTGTAAGCCCTTGTCCCGCCGCATGATTTCATAGACGCTGGTACAGCAGAGGGGGAGCAATAACAGGCAGCCCGGCCGGTAGCAGCGCCGCAGCGGCATCCGCCTCAGGCATCAGGGGCTTAAGATGAAGCCCCCAGCGCTCCGCGGCCGCCGGGTTGAGAACGGTCCTGCGCCGCCCCTCTTCCACATAAGCAAGGGAGCCGTTCAGCCATGCCGCATAGGGCGGTGGAAAATCGCCGGTTGAGCTCTCCCCGTCCAGCGGCAGGGACGGGGCGGACTTCTCGCTTCTCCAGCGGGAAGCCGCGATGCTGGAAGCGATCGTTGCCGCAGCCGGGCGGTAGCGGCTCAGCACGGGCCTTCCCAAGCGGACGGAAGGAAGCTCCCAGCCTCCCTCGATTTTCCAGCGGACTCCCCTCTCCAGCCACCAGACCGTTCCGTCGGCCCCTTCCGCAGCCACTCCGCCTGGATAGAAGGACGCCTCGCCAGCCGGCTTCGCCAGTTCCGGATCCTTCGCCGACGGCGCCCGAAGAACGCCCGCCGGATCCTCCCATTTGGCCTTGTAAAAGAGCCGGTTGCTCTCGGTGATGGCCGTCATGCGGGCTTCCTCCCGCACCGTGACGCTGCCGAAATGATGAATGAAGCAGTCTCCCGCAATGTACAGCCGCAGGCTCAGCAGCCTCGCGCGCAGGCAGAAATCGTCATCCTCGTAGTTTCCTACCTGATAACCCTCGTCGAAGTACCCGATCGCCTCCCACAAGGAGCGGCGCATCAGCATGCAGAAGCCGGTCAGTCTCGCCGTCTCTTTCCAGCGCCGCGAATCCGGCTTGTTGCGGCCCCGAGCCCAGACATCCATCCCCTTGATCGAACGATAGGGAACCTTCACGAGCTGGCTGCCGCTGATGAAGTTGGTGACGGGACCGACGATGCCGGCGAAGGGACTTCGTTCCAGGCAGGCCGTCAGGTTATCCAGCCAGCGCTCCGTCACCAGCGTGTCGTTGTTGAGCAGCAGCAGCCTGTCGCCTCTGGCCATCATGAGGCCGCGGTTGACCGCTCCCGCAAAACCGAGATTGCGGTCCATGACCCGGAAGCGGAGCTTGCCCGGGCCAAGCAGCAGCGAATAGGTTTCCAGCATGGCAGCCGTCCCGTCCGCCGAGGCATTGTCCACGACGATGATTTCGTATGGCTCTGGAGTATGCCTCCGAATGCTGTCCAGGCAGCGGACCAGGTAGTCCCGCTTGTTGTAGGTCGGAATGATGATGCTCGTGCCCGGCCATCGCTGCCCCAAGGCTGCCTTCCCGGCTTCGAAGCCGTGATCGTAGCCTTCCTGCCATCCGGGAGCGTGCGTCTGCGGCGCCTCCTCCGGCGCATCCGCCGCATTTGCCGCTAGGGACGGCATTGCCGGAACTGCTTTCATCGCATTTGATGCGGCTGCTGGAACGGTTCTGGAAGCGCCTCGCCGCCCGCTCACGGAGCTGCGGCCTCCTTGGCCCCGTTCCGGCAGCCGCTCCTGGAGCAGGCTCTCATTTCTGTCCCTCTCCATCCTTCTTGTGCCGGGCTGCTTCAAGAAGAGAATCGAACGTCCCTGCATCCGCCCACCAGCCCTGCAGCATCGCATGCGCCAGCTTGCCTGCGGCCGCGTAGACATTGTTGACGTCCGTGATTTCAAGCTCCCCTCTTCCTGAAGGAGCAATCGCGGAGACGACGTCGAAGACGCTGCCGTCGTAGAGATAGATGCCGGTCACGCTGTAGCTGCAAGCGGGAGCAGCCGGCTTCTCCTCGATTCGGATTATCTTTCCGCCTTCATCGAACACCGGCACCCCGTACCTTTCCGGATCGGGAACTTCCTTGAGCAGAACCATCGCGCTTCCGGCAGGCTCCTTCTCGTATGCCTTCACATAGGGCTCGAGGGAGTCGTCGACCAGATTGTCGCCAAGCAGCATCAGGAACTTCTCTTCCTTGCCGACATAGGGCTTCGCCAGCTCAAGAGCCTGGGCGATGCCTCCGGCCTCCTCCTGGATGAGATAGGTTATCGATGCCCCGTGCCCGCGGCCGCTGCCGAAATACTCGATGAACATTCCCGCCGAGCGGCGGCCCGTAATGAAGAGAATTTCATCCGCTCCCGCCGCCGCGAGCGTATTCACGGCGTAGTGGATCATCGGATAGTTGTACACCGGGAGCAAGTGTTTGTTCATCAGTCCCGTCAGCGGCATCAGCCGGGTACCGGTTCCTCCTGCAAGCAGAATGGCTTTCAACAGACGTTCACTCCTTCTCTTCTTTAAGCAAATGCGCTAATCAGACTCTTTTCCTGCGACATCGCGGCGGCGGTCGTAATCCGGGAAGGCGGATCTCGGCCCGCCTTTCCTTTCTAGAATCCGTACAACGGCTTGGGCGCAGCGGACGCCCTCCTCCGGAAGCGGCTTCCCTGCGCGCGCGCTTCCCGCAGCGGCTGCCGGCGCCGTTACCGTGACCGCCTTCCCCCCTGCCGCCAGCAGCGTCGCCAATGCTTCGGCCGGATCGGCAAGGGCATCCCCTTGAAGCAGCTCCGCGGCTTTGCGGTTCAAAGCGAAAACGGCCCGTTCCATCGACGCGAAGCTGCGCGTCTCTTCTCCGAGCGACCAGTGCATGAAGGCGCTCAGAACCATGGACTTGCTCCAGCTCGAGAACGGGACCGCGCGGCTTGTGCTTGACGGAACCGCGGCACATGGCCGGCGGGAGGAAACGGCTTTGGCAATGAGAGCCTGCGCCGGCAGCCGGGCAAGCGCATCGGCTCCGAGCCCGGCATCCGCATACAGGACGGCATCCTTCTCCGAGGCGGCTGCAAGAACGGAACCAGCCGCCAGCGCTTCATGGACATGAATGGCATCGAGATCGGGATGGCGCACGTCGGCTTCGGACCGGTTCGAAGCTGCTTCAGTCTCCCCGGCTCCGCCAAGCCGGCTGCCTGCACGGTAGAGCATTTCGATGACCGGGCTGAACCCTTTCCGCCGCATGATCTCCGCAGCTTCGGCCAGCTGTCCGGCGTCGCTCCCGGCCACGACAGCGGCGGAGAGAGGCTTCCAGCCGGGATAGACCGCGCTATTGCCCCCGCTGCTGCGATCGCGGGTTGGATTGGTTTTGCTGCTGCGATAGCGGGTTCGGCCGGCTTTGCCGCTTCGAAATCGGGTTGGACCGGCTTTGCTGCCGGCATTGCCTTTTTCGTTCGGGCTTGTCGTTCTGCCGCTGCCGGCTGCCTTTGCCCTGCCGGTCCTTCCATATCCGGACCCTCTGCCGTCCTGTCTCCCTGTCCCCGGACGGACCGTCCTGCCGCCCTGCATCATTCCGTCCCTCCCCCATGTCCGGTTTCCGCACCGTCGGACTCGGGAAGGACAGGAGCTTCTTTATCGGACGCAGCTTGCCTCGACAGCCAAGCGATCGCTTCGAGATGATCCCCGATTATGAGCCGGTGAAGCGGCCTTGACCGCTCGCGCTCGCGGCGCGGCCGGTTGCAGCGGCCGACATCGACCCGGATCGGCAGGACGATCCTCAGTCCCGCCGCTGCCGCCTTGGCGTGGGCAAGAGGCGGAACGAGCAGCGATTCCGATCCGATGACCGACAATGCGCCCCTCGACATCGCGTGGGGGACGGCGGTGAGCGAGGTTCCTTTGAGATCGGGCCGGCCGAGCATCTCATTGAGGGCATGCTTCGCCAGCACGACGGGATGAACCCGGGATGTATGGACAGGACCGGAGTAATCGTTCAAGGCGACATCCGCTCGCCCGCGGGCAATGACATCGACGAACGGCCTCAGCTTGACGGCGGACAGCACCATATCTCCGTCCAGGAACAGAAGGATCTCTCCTTGGGCGGCACGGGCGCCTATGGCGCGTCCGACATCGTGTCCGAGAGGACTCAGGTATCGGATCACCTTGGCGCCGCAGCGTTCGGCTGCTTCCGCAGATCCGTCGGTGGAACCGTTGGCGACGACAATCAGCTCCGTGTGCGGATGGATTCTCGCAGCCTGCTTCAACACGGCGGCAATCGTCCGCCGTTCATTCATGACCGGAATAATGACCGACAAGAAGGGCGGTGCGCCGTCTGAATCGCGGGCTTCCGCTCCGAATGCGTAAGTCGGGCCGGAGGCTGGAAGCTTGCCAGGCGACCGGCGTCCATTCCCGGCCTTTCCCGTACCGGCAGGCCGGACCTTAGCCGCGAAGCCGCCTGGCTTCCCGGCGCCTTCGTTCCTTCGCGGGGCTCCTGCCCCTTCCCGACGTCCGCCTTGGCTTCTGCGTGCGTCTCTCATCATTTCACCTCACTACTTGCCAGCTTATGAGAGAGCGGGAACGATGGCACGGCATTTGTACAGGCGGGATAACCGGGGAGTATAGGAATCAAAAAGAGCTGCGCCGCGTCATCCCGAGATGACGTCCGCACAGCTCTTTCAGCAGCCCATTTAATCGTTTGTCGATTTGTCTTCGAACGAACCATTGAATTCGGCCGTCATCCATTCACCGACTCATCGATCCATTGATCCATCGATTCATCGATCCATCGATCCATCGATCTATCGATTCATCCATCGGCATCGATTTTTCGATTCATTCTTCAATTCATCCATCCCCTGATTTAGGGGGTCATTTATTCATTGAATCCCCTTCACCTCTTGTTCTCTTGTTTCCCCGATCCGCCTCCGGCTCTCCACCCATTACCGGGAAACGGAGACGGCTGCCCGACCGCGTTCAGATCCCTTCCTGCAGCCTGCCGGCGGCGATCCAATCGATTCGGCCCCGGGCATTGCCCTCCTCCTGCGTGCGGATGAGGGTGACTACCGCCTCTGCCGTCAGCTTGGCGCGCACGACAGCGTGGCAATGGGGAACGTCGAGGGAGCAGACGAACGAATATTCGCTGTCCATGAACGGAGTCTGGAGCGGAATGATCAGGTCGATCCTGGCGCGGTCGCGAAAAGCGAACGGAATCGTTCCGTGCTGCACGCCGGCTCCTTTTGGGGACTGCCCTGCTTCGTCATCGGGCGAGGCTGGCCCGTCGTCTGCGGCCAACGCCTGCCGCGGCAGCAGCCGCGCTGTGCCCGGCGCTCGGACGGACAACGCCGAGCTGTAACGGATCTCGCTCACGTCATATCCGGGCTGCTCTTTTTCCGCCGGAAGCTCCTCCGGCTGATCCCCGATCCTGGACAGAGCGGCGTCTGCATCTGATGGCGCAGACGGCTTGAATTCAGCTTCCGGCTCCGTTCCGGCCCAGGGCAGCGTGTCCGAAACGCTCTCCAAGGCAACGCCGTGAAGCCTGACTTTGGGGACTCGGCTTTCCTTGGCCGCCAACGGGACGCGAATAGAAGCGGGAATGTCGTCCAGCCAGTCGATTTCCGATATGTTCGGATTGTCATAGTGGTATAAAGGCTTCGAAGATTGCCTGCCTCTGCCTCCCTGCTGGCTCCTGGCTTTCGGCGCGAGCGGCGCTCCGCCGGGTACATAAGGTTTGCTGCCCTTTGCGGGCCTTCCGTTCGTCTTCATCGTCAAGCTCCTCCACCAATGCATAGTACTGTTATCCTATGCGGCTGCCCGGCAGGCGGATACCATGACGTTGCAAGCAGCCCGGAAATTCAGCTGTCCTCGCTGCGCCAGGCGGCATGCCAGAGCGCGCCCGTGCCCGCTCCTAGCGGCCCGCCCGATGCGATCGCCGCAAGCGTGAACGCCTTGGCCCCCCTTGCCGCCTCCTCCATGTCCAGGCCTCTTGCAAGCAGTGCGGCAAGCGCGGAGGCAATCGTGCAGCCCGTCCCATGGGTATGGACAGTCGGAATGCGCGAAGCTGTCAGCACGACGGGGTCGTTCGGATAAGAGGCGGACAGGAGAACGTCGGCGGCCGCTTCCGTTCCGGCCAGATGGCCGCCTTTAAGAAAGACATGCCTGCACCCGAATCCCAGCATTTCCTTGGAAGCGTCCTTCATCGCCTCAAGGCTTCCAATCTCCCTTTCCTTCAGACCGAGCAAGGCGCAGGCCTCCGGAATATTAGGCGTAACGACTTCCGCCAGAGGCAGAAGCCGCAGGCGGAGCGCTTCAGCCGCATCCTCCCGCAGCAGCGGAGATCCGTGCTTGGAGATCATGACGGGATCGACCACGAGCTTGATGGCCGCGGCCTTCTCCAGCCTGGAAGCTGCCGCATGGATGATCTCCGGCGAGAACAGCATGCCCGTCTTGACGGCATCGGCTCCGATATCGCCCAAGACGGCGTCGAGCTGAGCCTCTACCGCTTCAACCGGAAGGGGGTAGACTCCGTGCACGCCGACCGTATTTTGCGCCGTCACCGCAGTGATGACGCTCATGCCGAATGTGCCGAGCTCCTGGAACGTCTTCAGATCCGCTTGAATGCCCGCGCCTCCACCGGAATCCGAGCCTGCGATCGTCAGCACTTTCCGGATGCCGCCTCCCCGCAGCCCGTCGCCTTGCCCGACAGCAGTCTCTAGCAAAGGAATTCCTCCCTCATCGGAAGGTTTCTGCCAGCCTCCGCGCCGCCTCTGGCCGCTGCCGCGAATCGTTCCGGGGAGAAGGAGGCGATCCATTCCGGCTTCGTTCCATCCAGCAGCTCCCCTACGGCCGCAGCGGTCGCAGGTGCAAGCAGTATGCCGTTTCGGTAATGGCCGGCCGCCACGATGACCTGGGGATGATCGCTCAAGGCGCCGATCATTGGACGCCCGTCGCGTGTGGCCGGCCTCAGCCCGGCCCAGCGCAGCTTTGGTCGCGCGCCTTCCAGGAAAGGGAATATCCGGCTGCTCCACCGCTCCAGCCGCCCGATTCCCTTCTCCGTGACCGAGGCGTCGAATCCGGCAACATCTTCGGAAGCTCCGCATACGAGGGCGTTCCCCGATTTGCCGACCCAATAGGCCTGACTCGAAAACACCATATGCCTGACCGCTCCGTCGGGCACGTCGAAAGCGCAGATCTGACCGCGAATCGGATGAATGGACTCCGGCAAGCCGAACATCACCTCGAATTCCCCGGACCAGGCTCCGGTACAGATCAACAGCCTGTCCGCCTCGTGCTCTCCGGAATAATCGGTCGAGAGAGCGACGGACCGCTCCCCGGAACCGGATGTCCGCAAAGCAAGCTCCCGCAGGCTGCCGGCTCCGCCTATCATCCTGATCCCGGCCAGCCTGCAAGCCTCGGCCAGCGCTGCAGCGAGGCGGGGAGCCTCGACATGGGCTTCGGACGGCGTGTAGATGCCGCCCGCCGCTCCCCGCGCGAGAAGCGGCTCCATGACGGGCGAGCTCGGCGGCGCTCAGCA
>NZ_CBRA020000047.1:0-10972 GCF_000469945.2 Paenibacillus sp. P22
AAAATAGAAAACAACGCTTCGTTACCCATAAGTGTCATTAACATCTTCTACATAAATGATCCCACCGGCATTTTCTTCCAGAGCGCGAAAAATAACGGGCAAAGCGGCTTGTTCAGGTGTGTTGATTTGGGTTTCCATTATTTGAAAAGCTCCGTTCGTCGTTTGACTCAGATCCGAAACAGTCGCATCAATAATGTCCTGTGGCATTGTAATAGTCGACATAAAGCTGGACCTTAGATTTATACAAGCTCTGGACATTGACGGCAGTTTTGACCTTCAGCATTTTGTTCGGTTGAATTTTCACGATTTGATGGATGCCTCTAATGTCATATTGTTTAATCCACCATGCCGAGAGGTTAAAAGAGCGATTGCCTTCATATACGGGTAGATCCATTTTTGTCCCCGGGACTTTGATTCTATTAATCAGATTGCCATTTGCATCATACTTGTAAGTGGTTAAAACAACTGCACTAACCAGTTTTTGTTGAGTAAATAACAATTGTCCTCTATTGCTCAACGGACACGGAGATGTGACGGAGCTCCGTGACAGTACAGGGAACACCAGTCAAAACCAGTATCAGTACGATATTTGGGGCGGGCTCATCACAAGTAAAGAAACGAAGTCAAATCCATTCCTGTATTCTGGTGAATACTGGGACTCCATTGCTCGGATACAGTATCTGAGGGCACGCTGGTATGATCCGAGCGTGGGGCGGTTTATTATTGAAGATACGTATGAAGGGGAGATAAAGAATCCATTAAGTTTGAATCAGTATACTTATGTTGAGAATAATCCTTTAGTCGCTACTGATCCTAGTGGTCATGCAAGATTCGATCGTGATTTCCGAAGTGGAGCTTCGATGAACTTTAGAAGTTTGATTGGAGGTAATCCAGCGGTCAACGGTTCAAGCGGAGGAGGTTCCAGTGGTAGACTTCCGACGACAGTTATTCGTGGGAATACAGCCTCCGTTGCTAGTCTCCAACAGGAGCGGCTAATGTTACGGGAAATGAGAGTTTCCCAGGGTGCGGGAAATGCTTTAGTTAAAGACACTGGAAGCATTGCTAAGAACACCGCTAATTTGAGAACTTGGGCACAAGAAAAGGGATGGGTGAGACAAGATACTGCTGGTGGCGTCGAGCAATGGGGAGTAAAAGACGCCAATGGAAAATTTAGTTGGAGGTTGAAGCTGAAACCTGAAACAAGTACAAGGCCAGGACTGGAAGCAGGAAGCAATCAACCTCGCTTTGATGCTCGATTAGATGCTGAAGGAACACCGACATCATACATTAATCCATTTACAGGACAAATAGGTGGGTCGAGTGTCGGTACTCATATTCCATTAGGGAAGTGAAATATTATGAAGAAAGAGAAACTTTTAGAGATATTAAAAGACCCAACTGCATCAGATGCGGAAAAAGATGATGCAGTAATTGATTTAGGTATCAATTTTCAAGATACTGAGACAGTGGACATTTTAATACAATTGTCCAATGACAATAGCTATGATGAGATGATTGCAGCTAGCTGTGGTGAGTATTTAGGTCAGATTTGGCTGAATACGCAGCAAATAAATTATGAAAAGCTGTCTCAGTTAAAGGGGGTTGCATTAGCAGAGGTTCTTTCTCAAATTAAAGCGCAGCGCCCTGAGTGGTACAGAACATATTTGGAATTGTTCCCTCAATCATTATAGCTAACGTGCTTTGCCCTAAAGTTCATTTTCTTTAGGGCTTTTTTTTTTGGCGGGGGCTACCTAGTGCCGAATGAACCCAACATTCAACCAATAATACATCTAACCCATGTAATACCCGTATAAAGATATCTAGAATTTGTTGTGCGTACGTCATTGCTTGAATTTGTAACCTAAATAACGCTATGACGATACATCAAACAGGTCGATTATGGTCAGATACCACCATGATTGACCTGTTTTTTGTGAGCGATAGTTGGGATGCTTTACCGCTACAAGAATTTCTTCATTTATTTTCTACGCACATAAATACGTAGTAGCAAAAATTCTTCGCAACAAAACGGAAGGATAGTCCGACTACTTTTATTGTCAGGAAGTAACTGAACATTTACAACGGGAAGGTCACGTGTTAAAGGCTAGCCACCTGCCCCCCCAATTAAGCCCGAAATTCATGAAATGCTTTTCGCAACGGCTAGCTCCTCTTGGTCAGCCGCCGCCGCTTCTCCGCGTCCGGATCTAGCTCGACCCGGCTGTCGGCGTCGAAGATCATCGTCGCGCGCCTGGAGGCCTCGTAAGCCGGCCAAGCAAGCTCGGCGGTCGACGGATTTCCGGTGCGTGCGAACGCGATCCAGGCGTCCTGAACCTTTTCCGCCATAACGCGCATGCTCGCATTCACTTCAACACCAACATTCTGAAGCAGGTCCAGATTGTTGAACACGAACGGAATCTCCGCCGCGTGGAAGGCCTTTGCAAACACATCGTGCCCTTCGACAGTGAAATCGTACCGGTACATCCAAACGGGAGCGTACGGAAGCTGCGCGTCCGCCAGCAGCAGGGAGGAGCGCCAGAAGAAGAGATCCGTCATGAGCTGCTGCTGCCCTTCGGTCGTCCTCGGATAACCGCGCGTCCATTCCGCCGCCTCCGGCGCGCCCGTCACGGCGACATAGGCTTGCGCGTTCTTCTCGTCGGAGAGAAGCGGCATGCCGGGCGGGATGAACAAGGCGCCTTCATCGCGGTTGACGCCAATGAGAACATCGATGCCGGCGGCGGAGCCCGCCTCGATCAAGTTCTGCGGGAAGTCCGGCAGAGTCTTGCCGTCGACGACCGGCTGGAACAGCATGACGGCGGATTCTCCGGCAGCCCGCTTCAGCTTGTCCGCCGCTCGCGTCAGCTCGGACGTCGGGATATCCGCCAGCCGGTCCAGCTCGCCCGGCCCGATGCCAAGCATATGCAGGTAGGCTCCGGCGAGCACCGAGCCTTGCCGTTCCGGAAGCGCCTGGGAGGCGCCGCTCTGCAGGATGGCTCTCCGGAAAAGTCCTTTCGCAGCGGGCAGGGCCAGCAGGGCGGCGATGCTCATGCTGCCTGCGGATTCGCCGAACACGGTCACCTGAGCCGGATCTCCGCCGAAAGCGGCGATGTTGTCCTGCACCCACTCCAGCGCGGCGATCTGGTCGAGCAGGCCGGCGTTGGATACGTAACCGTCATCCGCATCCGAGCCGTCGGCGTAAGGAGACAGATGCAGGAAGCCGAGAGCGCCAAGACGGTAGCTGGTCGTGACGACGAGGAGGCCGCCTCTGCGGGCAAGTTCCGTCCCGTCATAGATCGGCAGTCCGCCGCCGCCTGTGACGAACGATCCGCCGTGGATCCAGACCATGACAGGCAGCGGCTTGGCCGAAGGCTCCTGCGGCGCCCACACGTTGACGTTCAGGCAATTCTCGGATTGCGGGATGGAGGTGCGCACGAGCCGGAAGCTTCCGCCGGACGGATCGACCGGCTGCGGCGCCAGCGGGCCGGGCTCGACAGCCGGGAGCATTCCTTCCCATGGCTGGGCGGGCAGCGGCTTGCGGAAGCGTCTGGCTCCGACGGGCGGCTCCGCGAACGGAATTCCCTTCCAGAATCGGACTCCTTTGCCGCGGGCTCCCTGAACCAGGCCGCTGCTCGTGCGGATAATGAGATCGTCCAAGCGTAACATCCTCTCTCTGCGAAGCATGATGCTTTCATTTTACCACTAAATCAATCCTTACCCCAACCGAGGTCCGGCGAACCCTGCGAGGCAGGGGCCGTATGGAACTTAGCGCGCTTTATCGGAGTTAAAGCAATGCCGATTTAGGGCTCTTCATCGGAGTTGAAAGGATGCCAATAAGGCTCATATCGAGCCTTAAAGCAAGGCATCAGAGGTCGTTGGAATGCAAAAAAAAAAGGCTCCTGAGGAGCCCTTAGATCTGATTGCAGCCTGCAAGAAGGCGACCAGCCCGCAGGATGCGTTCAACCCGTATGATGCGTCCAACCCTCACGACCGAAACGCTGTCCTGCCCGAGGCGTTCTATTTAGCCGCCGCATCGGCGCTCGTGCGCAGGACGGTGATTTCCACACGCCGGTTTTTGGAGCGGCCGCCTTCCGTGCTGTTGGAGGTGACCGGCCGCGTATCGGCGTACCCGGCTATCTCGAACTTGGTCGGGGCCAGCTTGCTGCTGCCGATGAAGTAGTGGAGCACGGACAGCGACCGGGCGGCCGAGAGTTCCCAGTTGTCGGCATATTGCCCGCCTGGATTGATGGGCAGGTTGTCGGTGTGGCCTTCGATGCTCACGGTGTTGTCCAGCGACTTGAACAGGCTCGACAGCTTGTCCAGCACCGGCGTCGCCTCTTTCTTGAGCTGCGCCCGACCGAGGTCGAACAGGAACAGGTCGTTCAGCCGGATGGCGATGCCCTTGGGCGTGTCGGCGACGTAGACGCGGTCCTGGAGCTTGTGGTCCTTGATATAGGTTTGGATGATCTTCAGCAGGTTCTGCAGCTCTTCCTCCTGCAGCCGCTTCAGCTGCTCCTTTCCCGTTTCCGCGCTGGAGACGACAGGCTTGGCTGGAACCGGGCTTTGAAGCGTGGAGCCGTCTTGTATCGCTTGACCGGCGACTCCGCGGCCGCCGTCCAGCACCGCATCCGATTTGTTGAACTGGAACTGGAGAGACTGCGCCAGAACCTCGTATTTTTTGACATCCAGCTGACTCATGGCATAGAGCACGACAAAGAAAATCAGCAGCAGCGTGATGAGGTCGGAATAGGTAATGAGCCAGCGCTCATGGTTTTCCGGGGCAGCCGCGGCCGCGCCGCGCCGCCTAGACCTCCGCCGCATTCCCGTCCGCCTTTCCCTCTGCCGCGTCCCGCGCCGCCTTCGGCTTTCTGCGCATCGGCTCGTCCTGGACGACGAAGGACTGCAGCTTCTTGCGGATCAGCTGCGGGTTCTCTCCGGCCTGGAGGCCCATGATGCCTTCGAGCATCATCTCCATGCGATGCACCTGCTCCTGGCTGCGGGAGCGGATTTTGGAAGCCAGCGGCAGGTAGACGACATTGGCCGAAGCGACGCCGTACAGCGTAGCCGTGAACGCCACGGCGATCGAGGAGCCGAGCGAGCCGGGATCATGCAGGTCGCCGAGCACTTTGATCAAGCCCATGACGGTGCCGATGATTCCCATTGTCGGAGCGAAGCCTCCCGCGCTTTCGAAAATTTTGGCCTGCTGCTCATGGCTCCGCTCCATCGCCTCGATCTCGAGCTCGAGAATGTCCTTGGTCAGGTCTGGATCCGTGCCGTCCACGACCATGAGGATGCCTTCGCGCAGAAAGCGGTCGTCGAGCTTGCCGGCATGCGTCTCCAGCGCCAGCACGCCGCCGCGGCGGGCGATCGTCGCCATCTCGGTCATGCGCTCGATGATCTGCTGCTGCGAATCCTCGTCCTTGCTGAAGGCGAGGCGAAGGGCGGATGGAATGCCGCGCAGGCGGGAGGCGGGGAAGCTGACGGCGACGGCGGCGAAGGTGCCGCCGAAGACGATCAGGATGGCTGTCTTTTCCACCAGGCCGTGCATTTCGCCGCCTTCCCAGAGGAAGCCGCCGACCAGAGCGGCGATGCCTGCCGCGATTCCGATTAGTGTCGTTAAGTCCATGAGGCCGTTCACGCTCCTTGAGTAGGTCCCTATATGGCAGAACGTCTTGCCGCCGCGGCGGAAGAAGCGTTCCTATAGAAAGGATTGCGGGTATAGATATAAATCCCTTGCCGAAGATGGAGAGGGCGTCCGGAAACAGGCTGGATTGCCAAAGTGTTCTCATTGCAAGCCAAGAAACGACTCGGTATAATGAATGGGAACAAATATTCTTATGAAATTCGGGGACGTCTACTTTATCGGCTCTCCGGGGTATACAGTTAAATAGGGAATTATTCATATAATAGTAGATTTCACTTGCTATACCGGGTCTTTGGGACCGGGTCTTTAGCTTCATATATAGAGGAATCGAGGTGTTTCAGAGCCATATGGCCGATACCGTACAGAAACTTTTCAACCTGAAGTCGGACTATACGCCCCAGGGCGACCAGCCCGGCGCGATCCAGAAGCTCGTCGAAGGGGTGCGGGAGGGACAGAAGCACCAGATCCTGCTCGGCGCCACCGGCACGGGCAAGACCTATACGATAGCCAACACCATTGCCAAGCTCAACCGCCCGACGCTCGTAATCGCCCACAACAAGACGCTTGCCGCCCAGCTGTGCAGCGAGTTCCAGGAGTTCTTCCCCGACAACGCCGTCTCCTACTTCGTCAGCTACTATGACTATTACCAGCCCGAAGCCTACCTCCCGTCGACCGACACCTACATCGAGAAGGATTCCAGCATCAACGACGAGATCGACAAGCTGCGCCACTCCGCGACCAGCTCGCTGTTCGAGCGCCGCGACGTCATCATCGTCGCCAGCGTGTCGTGCATCTACGGCCTCGGCTCGCCATCGGAGTACGGCAGCCTCGTGCTGTCGCTGCGCAAGGGGATGGAGAAGGGGCGCGACCAGATCCTGCACAAGCTTGTCGACATCCAGTACCAGCGCAACGACATCAACTTCGTGCGCGGCACGTTCCGGGTGCGGGGCGACATCGTGGAGATCTTCCCGGTCGCGAACAACGAGCGGGCGATCCGCGTCGAGCTGTTCGGAGACGAGATCGAGCGCATCACCGAGATCGACGTCCTGACGGGAGAGATCATCGGAGAGCGCGACCATGTTGCGATCTTTCCGGCCTCCCACTTTGTCACCCACGAGGACAAGATGAAGATCGCGCTTGTCAACATCGAGCGCGAGCTGGAGGAGCGTCTGGCCGAACTGCGCGAGCGGGGCAAGCTGCTGGAGGCGCAGCGGCTGGAGCAGCGGACCCGCTACGACATCGAGATGATGCAGGAGATGGGCTTCTGCTCCGGCATCGAGAACTACTCCGGACCGCTGACCTTCCGCGAGCGGGGAGCGACTCCGTATACGCTGATGGACTATTTCCCGGACGACATGCTCATCGTCATCGACGAATCCCATGTGACGCTGCCGCAGATCCGCGCCATGTACAACGGCGACCGCGCGCGGAAGGAAGTGCTGGTGGAGCACGGCTTCCGGCTGCCGTCCGCCATGGACAACCGGCCGCTGCGCTTCGAGGAGTTCGAGGCCAAGGACAAGCAGACGATCTATGTGTCCGCGACGCCGGGCCCGTACGAGCTGGAGACCGCTCCGGGAGAGCCTATCCAGCAGATCATCCGCCCGACGGGACTGCTGGATCCCATCATCGAGGTCCGTCCGACGAAGGGGCAGATCGACGATCTGCTCGGCGAGATCCGCGACCGCATCGCCAAGGACGAGCGCGTGCTCGTCACGACGCTGACCAAGAAAATGGCGGAGGATCTCACCGACTACCTCAAGGAGGTCGGCATCAAGGTCCGCTACCTGCACTCCGACATCAAGACGCTGGAGCGGATGGCGATTCTGCGCGATCTGCGCGTCGGCACCTTCCATGTGCTCGTCGGCATCAACCTGCTGCGGGAAGGCCTCGATCTTCCGGAAGTATCGCTGGTGACGATTCTCGATGCGGACAAGGAAGGCTTCCTCCGCTCCGAGCGGTCGCTCATCCAGACGATCGGACGGGCGGCGCGCAATTCCGAGGGCCGGGTCATCATGTACGGCGACAAGATCACCGATTCCATGAAGCTCGCGATCTCGGAGACTCAGCGCCGGCGTTCCATCCAGGAAGCGTACAACGAGAAGCACGGCGTGACGCCGACGACGATCCGCAAGCGGATCCACGACGTCATCGAGGCGACGAAGGCGGCCGAGCAGAAGGCCGACTATCTGTCCGGCGTCTCCGGCAAGCTCACCAAGAAGGAGCGCCAGCAGGTCATCAACCGCCTGGAGGCGGAGATGAAGAACGCCGCCAAGAACCTCAACTTCGAGAAGGCGGCGGAACTGCGCGACGCGCTTCTCGAGCTGCGGGCCGAAGACAGCTGAGCGGAGCGGCGGGATTCCCTGTTCAAAGGAGCGGCACTGCCGCTCTCTAATATAGAAGCAGCAAGGAGCGGCCTTTCGCGGCCGCCCTATTGGATATAGGAGGGTACCAGCCTGTGGCAAGCGACCGTATCGAGATCAAGGGCGCCAGAGCCCATAACCTGAAAAATATCGACGTGACGATTCCGCGCGACAAGTTCGTCGTGCTGACGGGCCTCAGCGGCTCGGGCAAGTCCTCGCTCGCGTTCGACACGATTTACGCCGAAGGGCAGCGCCGCTATGTGGAATCTCTGTCCGCATACGCGCGCCAGTTCCTCGGCCAGATGGAGAAGCCCGACGTCGATTCCATCGAGGGGCTTTCCCCCGCCATTTCCATCGATCAGAAGACGACAAGCCGCAACCCGCGCTCCACGGTCGGAACCGTCACGGAGATCTACGATTATCTTCGGCTCCTGTTCGCCCGGATCGGCAAGCCCCATTGCCCGGAGCACGGCATCGAGATTACGTCCCAGACGGTGGAGCAGATGGTCGACCGCATCCTGGAATATCCGGAGCGCACCCGGCTGCAGATTCTGGCCCCGATCATCTCCGGCCGCAAGGGCGAGCACACCAAGCTGCTGCAGGACATCCAGAAGCAGGGCTTCGTCCGCGTCCGCGTGGACGGCGAGCTGCGCGACCTGAGCGAGAGCATCGAGCTGGAGAAGAACAAGAAGCACAGCATCGAGGTCGTCGTCGACCGGATCGTCGTCAAGGAGGATATCCGGACCCGTCTCGCCGACTCGCTGGAGACGGCGCTCAAGCTGTCCGAAGGCCAGGTGATCGTCGACATCATCGATCAGGAGGAGCTGCTGTTCAGCTCCAACCTGGCTTGTCCGATCTGCGGCTTCAGCATCGACGAGCTTTCGCCGCGGATGTTCTCCTTCAACAGTCCGTTCGGAGCCTGCCCGGAATGCGACGGCCTGGGCGCCAAGATGATCGTCGATCCGGATCTGCTCATCCATGATCCGGGCAAGACGATTTCGCAAGGTGCTTTCGAGGCATGGGCGGGCAGCACGTCGAACTACTACCCGCAATTCATGGCCGCCGTATGCAAGCATTACCACATTCCGATGGACGTGCCGGTCAGCGAACTGACCGCCGAGCAGATGAAAAAGCTGATGTACGGCACGGGCGGGGAGCGGGTCAAGTTCCAGTATGAGAACGACTTCGGCTTCCGCAAGGAGGCGTATGTGCCGTTCGAGGGCGTCGTGAACAACCTGGCCCGACGCTACCGCGACACGGCCTCCGATTCCATGCGCGAGTATATCGAGGAATACATGAGCGCCAAGCCTTGCGGCAGCTGCAAAGGCCAGCGTCTCAAGAAGGAGAGTCTAGCGGTTACGGTCGGAGGGCAGAACATCGCCTATACGACCTCCTTGTCCATCGGGGACGCGCAAGACTTCTTCGGATCGCTCGATTTGAACCAGAAGGACCGGACGATCGCGAATCTCATTCTCAAGGAAATCAACAGCCGGCTCGGCTTCCTCGTCAATGTCGGCCTGAATTACTTGTCCATGTCTCGGGCGGCGGGGACGCTGTCGGGCGGCGAGGCGCAGCGGATCCGTCTGGCTACCCAGATCGGCTCCAGCCTCATGGGCGTTCTCTACATCTTGGACGAGCCCAGCATCGGGCTGCACCAGCGCGACAACGACCGGCTGATCGGCACGCTGGAGCATATGCGCAACCTCGGCAATACGCTCATCGTCGTCGAGCATGACGAGGACACGATGCTGGCCGCCGATTACATCATCGACATCGGGCCTGGAGCCGGCATTCATGGCGGCCATGTCATCGCCCAAGGCACGCCGCAGGAGGTCATGAAGGACGAGAATTCCCTGACCGGCCAATACCTCAGCGGCCGCAAGTTCATCGCCGTGCCGCAGAAGCGCCGCAAGACCGACGACCGCTGGCTGGAGATCCGCGGGGCCAAGGAGAACAACCTGCGGGGCGTCAACGTCAAGGTTCCGATCGGCGTATTCACGGCCGTTACCGGCGTATCCGGCTCGGGCAAGTCGACGCTCGTCAATGAGATTCTGTACAAGACGCTTGCCAGGGATCTCAACCGCGCGAAGGTCCGTCCCGGCGAGTACAAGGAAATTCGGGGACTGGAGCAGATCGACAAGGTCATCGACATCGACCAGTCGCCGATCGGCCGCACGCCGCGCTCCAACCCGGCGACCTATACCGGCGTCTTCGACGATATCCGCGACGTCTACTCCTCCACCAACGAGGCCAAGGTGCGCGGCTACAAGAAAGGCCGATTCAGCTTCAATATCAAGGGAGGCCGCTGCGAAGCGTGCCGCGGCGACGGCATCATCAAGATCGAGATGCACTTCCTGCCGGACGTGTACGTGCCATGCGAGATCTGCAAGGGCAAGCGGTACAACCGCGAGACGCTGGAGGTCAAGTACAAGGGGCACAGCATCGCCGACGTGCTGGATATGACGATCGAGGACGCGACGGAATTCTTCCGCAACATTCCGAAGATCCACCGCAAGCTGCAGACGCTGATGGATGTCGGCCTGGGCTACATGAACATGGGCCAACCGGCGACGACGCTGTCCGGCGGCGAAGCGCAGCGCGTGAAGCTCGCCTCCGAGCTGTACCGGCGCAGCACGGGACGCACATTCTATATTCTGGACGAGCCGACGACGGGTCTCCATATGGACGACGTCGACCGTCTGCTTCAGGTGCTGCATCGCCTCGTCGATTCCGGCGAGTCTGTGCTCGTCATCGAGCATAGCCTCGACGTCATCAAGACCGCCGACTATCTCATCGATCTCGGACCGGAGGGCGGCAGCGGCGGCGGCATGATCGTCGCGACGGGCACGCCGGAGCAGGTCGTCAAGGTAGAGGGCTCGTACACGGGCAAGTACCTCGGCCCGGTGCTGGAGCGCGACCGCAAGCGGACCGAGGAAGCGGTCGCCCGCGCCGAGGCGTCCGGAGCGGCTGCCGA
>NZ_CBRA020000048.1:0-28718 GCF_000469945.2 Paenibacillus sp. P22
CAGCCAGCGGGAGGACGGCTCCTTCGGCCCGGACCGGATACAGTCTGTCAACGAGGATATCGATAAAAGCCAGGATTGGTGGCATTACATGATCATGATGAAGGTCATGATCCAGTACGAGGAAGCGACCGGCGACAACCGCATCGTTCCTTTCCTCATCCGATTTTTCCGGTATATGCATATGAACATGCACCACCATCCGCTCAAGAACTGGGCCGTTCCGCGCGGAGCGGAGCTGATGCTTGCCCTTCACTGGACATACGGCAGGACCAAGGAGCCTTTTCTTCTGGAGCTGTCGCAAACGGTTTCGGAACAAACGACGGACTGGACCGCCATTCTGGATCGTTTTCCGTTCTGGCGGAAGGTCGAGCACTGGGATCACCGCACGCATGTCGTCAACGTGGCGATGGGAATCAAGACGCCGGGCCTGCTCTACGAGCTGACAGGCGACGAGAAGCTCCGATCGGCCGTCCACCGCGGCATCGACAGCCTGATGGCTTATCACGGCCAGGCCCATGGCATGTTCTCCGGCGATGAATGGCTGTCCGGAACGCATCCTTCCCAAGGCGTGGAGCTATGCGCCGTCGTCGAGTACATGTTCACCTTGGAGCAATTGGTTCGCATTTTTGGGGATGGACGGTTCGGAGACATCCTGGAGAAGGTCGCCTTCAACGCGCTTCCTGCAGCGATATCGGCCGATTGGACTTCCCATCAATACGACCAGCAGGTCAACCAGATCATCTGCAACGTAGCCAAACGGGACTGGAGCAACGGCGACGAGGCCAATCTGTTCGGCCTGGAGCCGAACTTCGGCTGCTGTACGGCCAATATGCATCAAGGCTGGCCCAAGCTGGCCGCGCATGCCTGGATGTCGGACCGCCGAGGCGGACTTGCCGCCGTCTCTTACATTCCATGCATCGTGAAGGCCGTTGTCGGGAGCGGCAGCGAAGCCGAGCTGACCGTCGGCGGCGGGTATCCGTTCCGCGAGAACGTCTCCATCGGATTGTCGCTCGCCGGACCGGAGAAGTTCGCCCTGCATCTGCGCATCCCGGCTTGGTGCGCGGAGCCGGCGCTGTCCATCAACGGCAAGCCTGTGCAGCTGCAGGTTGACCATGGCTTTGCGCTCGTGGAGCGGGAGTGGAACGACGGCGATGCCGTCGAGCTGAGCCTGCCGATGAAGGTCGAGCTGATCTCGCGCAATCTGTATGCGCTCAGCGTGGAACGCGGCCCGCTTGTATACTCGCTTCCCATTGGCGAGAACTGGCTGCCGCATATCTCTCGGGAGAAATTCAGCGATTGGGAGATCTATCCGACGACAGCATGGCGGTACGGGCTTGTCGAAGGCGCGGGCTTCGAATTCGCGAGCGGAGAGATTCCTTCCCAGCCTTTCCTCGCGGAGCAGTCTCCCGTCAAGCTTAAGACCAAGGGCAGGCTCGTCCGCAATTGGCCGATGGCAGGGAACAATGCGGATTCCCCGCCTCTGAATCCCGATGCGGAAGGGCAGAAGGAACAAGAGATCATCCTCGTTCCTTACGGCGGCGCGAAGCTTCGGGTCGGGGAGTTTCCAACCATTCGATCGCAACCGGATCGAGCTCAGCGACCGGCAAGCAGGGCAGAAGCTCATCTATGACGCCGGGACTTCCTATCGGCTATGGATGATTTGGAACAACGAAGCGGCCGAAGGCTTCTTCTGTCCGGAGCCCCAGATCAATCTGGTCAACGCTCCGAACGTCGGCATGGATTCCGAAGCCATCGGCCTCGTCGCTTTGAAGCCGGGAGAAATATGGGAAGAGACTTCACGCCTCTACGTCCTTGAAATGTAAGCCGCAAGGAAAGGACGCTTGGCCATGACATGAGCTTGTTTCCGGACGGACTAAAGCGATTCACGCAGCCAGACGGCCATCTCGCCAGAACGCCGGTTGCCCCAGAGAGCATAAGGGACAAAGGTGAGCTTGCAGGTTTCGACAACGGGTGGAGAGTGACGATACAGGGAAGTTTCCTCCTCCAGCGGAGCGCGCAGCCTCTCGCCGCGAGCCTGCAGCAGTACTGCTCCGGTGCTCCACTCAGAAGGAACCTCCGTAATCTCGGAAACTGAAGGCAGCGAGAGCGCGGCCAGAGGGGCCTCGTTGTCGGCTTCCTCCAGGCAGTAGATCATTGGACCGCGCTGCAGCGCTACCTTGCCGACATCAGCCCGAAGCTGCGGATGGCTGTAAATCCGCCGGGGCTCCATGGCAAAGCCGATGTCGATGACGTCGCCCTGCTCCCAGCGCCTGTACAGATAAGCATACCCGCTCCTGATGTCCGGATCGGCCTCCTGCCCGTTGATTTCGAGGCGGAGGGTGCTGGACCAGGCAGGCATCCGAAGCGCAATGGAGAACGGGTTGCCGGCTGGGAGATCCGTGATGGTCAGGCTCGCTTCCGGCTTCCACGGAATTCCGCTCTCCAGCTTGATGGCCGCCTTGCCGCCGACGAGCTGGACTTCAGCCTCGCTGCCGATATAGAGATGAACATAAAGGTTCTCGTTATCCGATGTGAAAATATAATGTCCCAGGGAAGAGAGGAGCCGCGCGGCATTGGGCGGACAGCAGGCGCAGCCATACCAGGCTTGCCTTTCCGTTTTGATATGGTGCTTGCCGGGATTCCCTCTGCTGGCCTCCGGCCAGACTTCCATCGGGTTGACGTAGAAATAATGCTTGCCGTCTGCCGACATGCCGGAAGAGACCGTGTTGTACAGCGCAAGCTCCATAATATCTCCATACTCGCTGCTGACTTCGAGCAGAAGCATGCGCCGGGCAAAGAAGATCAGCCCGATCGAGGCGCATGTCTCCGAATAGTTCGTGTCGTTGGGCAGATCGTAGTCGATTGTAAACGCTTCCCCGATGGGAGTGGACCCGATGCCGCCCGTCACGTACATCTGCTTATGGACGATGCTGCTCCACAGCTTCCTGCAGGCAGCCAGCAGTCCTTCGTCCTGGCGCAGCCTGGCCAGGTCGGCCATCGCAGCGTACATATAGACAGCCCGGACGGCATGGCCGACCGCCGTTTCCTGCTCCCTGACGGGCAGATGGGCTTGATGGTAGTGCAGAGAGGGCGGGGTTTTCTGTACGCCTGGATGCCAGTGGCTGGTACGGCCGCGCTTTTCCCATTCCAGATGGAAGAAGTCCGGCTTCTGTCCTCGCTCGTCGATGAAGAAGCCGGCCAGATCCAAGTACTTCCGCTCGCCTGTGGCTTCGTACAGCCTGACGAGCGCAAGCTCGATTTCCTGGTGGCCGTCATAGCCGCGGAGCTTGCCCGGCTCGGGTCCGAATACGAAGTCGATATGGTCCGCGAGCTTGACGGCGATGTCGAGCAGGTCCGTCTTTCCTGTGCAGGAATAGCGGGCCGCAGCGGCTTCGATGAAGTGTCCCGCAGAGTACAGCTCGTGGCAGTCGGCCAGATTGGTCCACCTCTTGCCGGGTTCGGCCACCGTGAAATAGGTATTGAGATAGCCGTCGGCCTGCTGGGCGGCTCCGATGAGCCTGGCCGCTTCTTCCACTTGACGCTCCAGCTCCGGTTCGAAGGCCGAACCGTGTTGATAGGATGCGGCTTCAAGCCATTTGTAGAGATCCGTGTCCTGAAAGACGAAGCCTTCGAAGCGTCCTTCCTGGAGCCCTGCTGCAATACGGAAGTTCGCTATCGCCCGGCTGGGCTCGGCGCCTGCGATCCGGTCATGGAGAGCCTCCCACTGATAGGGAAGAACGGTATTCCGCACCAGTCTCTGATAGGGGGTCCAGTAGCCATCCTCGACGCGGACGCTCGTTCCAGGCTTCGTCGCGTTATTATCGCTCATCGTGGAATTCTCCTTCATGCAAGGATTCGCGGCCGCTGCTGCGGCTCGCTGATTCCATCATAAAAAAACGGAGACGCCTTTGTCGGCAGGCAATCCCGTAGATTAAGTGTCAAAAACGGACTTCATGGCGGAAAGCCTCGGAGGTGGAGGATGGATTATTTGCCCTTGCATTTGCGTCAGCCTTACCGGTTTCATGAAGGGGGAAGGTTTATTTCCGACGAGGATTGGTCCCATATGGATCGAATCATTGAGGACCATGAACTGATGATCGGGGTTTCCGGAGTCGTATTCCTGGAAGTGGACGGCCGCTTGCTGGAGCTGAGGGAAAGCGACATCCTGATTTTGTTTCCAGGGCAGCGTCACCGCGGGTACAAGCTTTCCGCTCCTGGCGTTTCCTTCTACTGGTTCCACTTCGATCCTGCCGAGCCGCCATCGGGGGAGCCTCAAAGCCTGATCCCTCGCCATGCGCGCTGCTCCTTTCCGAGCCGGGTTCATATTCTGGCCAGGCAGCTGCTTCACGCGGCCAGTGGAGGATATGCCATCGCGGCTGCGGGCGACTATTTTCTGACCTCTCTGCTGATCGAGCTGGGAGAGCAGCTCCATGATTCGGCCGGGCTGCAGGAGACGGATCCGCGGCTGGCCGAGCTGCTGGCCTGGATAAGGCTGCATGCTCATGAAAGGCCGATCTCCCTCGAATCCGCAGCCAGTCGGATCGGCTACAACAAAGACTATCTGGCCCGCATGTTCAAGCGCAAGTTCGGGGTCAGCCTGCTGGCCTATGTCCACGCCTTGAAGCTGGACGCCTCCAAGAATCTGCTGGCAGGCAGCCGGCTCGGAGTCAAGGAAGTAGCGGAAAAAGTCGGGGCAGGGGACGACAAGCAATTTTCGAAGTGGTTCAAGAAAAAGACCGGTTTGACCCCGACAGCCTACCGGCTTTCCTTTTCTGGCACGACGCTGAACAATCGTTGAGGCTGAATCCATATGGGATAATCGATGTCTTTCCATGCATCCGACCAAGCAAGAAACCGTCGTCTTCGGTCATGCCTGCAAATGCTTTTCCAGCCACCCTGCAGGTGTTCAATCATTAAAAGCTAGGCTTGTTCTCCTTCGGCCGCCGCAGCCCGCTCGGCTCCTTGGCCCCGAAGCTTGCGGACAAGCGGGGGAAGAGAAGTCAAATAAAACGCGCTGACAGCCACCGTGCATAGGGCAACCGAATAATGCAGCCAAGCAATGGAGATCCAAGCCGGAAAAGCAAAGGCGATAAACCCGAGGGAAAGCGAATGGCCGAGCATCATGACCGGTTCGATCAAAGCGTTGACACGGCCCATTCGATCCGGAGGCACCAGCTCCGGCATCCAGCTCCCGAGCGCGATGTTGATCGGGGCGATGGCGATTCCGGCGAAAAGGATGAGGATGAAATAGATTTCGATTCGCTCGGCCATTCCGAGTCCGGCAATAAGCAGGCTGGAGAGGAATAGGCCGCCGATCAGAATCGGAGCTCTCGTCAGGCGGCGTATCATCCATGGGCCGAGCAGGCTGCCGATGAGGAAGCCAATTCCGAGGAAGACCGTAATCAGCGAGGAGTGGACGACGTATTGATCGGGACTCAGCTTGTATTTCATGGCAAAGAGGGGGAGCACGGCGAACACGCCGTTGACCAGGCCGAAAAACAGAAATCCGCTGATCAGGACCACTAACAGCCGATTGCCCATCAGATACCGGAGGCCTTGCCAAAATTCCTTGAGAAGCAGGGAGAAGCGGAGATCTCGGAGACGGCTCATTCCGTTCGGAGTGCGGGCATGGGCAGGGAAATCCCCCCTCGAAATCAACAGGCCGGAGACGAGGAAGCTGACGGCATCCACGATGATAGCGCCTTCAATTCCGATGAAATGATAGGCGGCCGCGCCGAGGCTCATGCCGAAAAGCATGAACATGCCCAGCACCATTTGATTGAGGCCCGATGCCTGTACATAAGCGTCTTGAGGGATGCTGCCTTGCAGCAGCCCCATTTCGGCGGGACCGAAAAACTTGGAGATCGCGCTGCGGAGAAACAAAACCAGAAAGCAGGCGAACAGCAGGTCGAAATGGACGAACAGAAGCAGCAGCGCGGTAAGGCCCGCCCGTATCCAGTCGCTGTACGCCGCGATGATCTTGCGGTCGAATCGATCCGCAATGACGCCGACGATCCAGAATACCGCCAGTGTCGGCAGAGAGTACATAAGCTCGGCCGTCGTCGCCAGCGAAGGCTTTTCGCTGTACCGGTCGACCAGATAGAAGGCGAATGCCATATTGCCGACTACGCTGCCCAGCTGCGATGAGAAGGCCGCGTAGAACAGCTTGTTGAACGTCGAATTGCGAAACAGCGTCTTCATAGCGTTTCCTCCCTGGATGGCCGGCGGCTGTCCGTCGCAGGCCGAAGCAGAGACTTCAAATAGTCCAGAAGCGCTTCGATCTGCATCGGGGAATTCGCCTTGGCGGCTCCAACCGCGTAGGTATGCGTTACAATGCCCTCTTGAAAAGAAGCGGCAAGCCGGGATATGTCCAGCACGCCCAGCACGGGATTGAACTCCCCGCGGTCGATGCCGGTTTGGAGAAGCCCAGCGAATTGAACGATGCCCTTCTCGTAGCGGCGGAGAAGAAGCTCGCGGCGCGCTTCATCTCTCCAGCCGACCAGGAAATACTCGTAGAATGCCGGCATGAGGCCGCGATCCGATGAACTCGCCCATTCATTCAACCGCATGGAATACGAAGCGGAAATCAGCTCCCATACCGATGTCGACGATGCCTCAAGCCCTGCAAGGTTCCGTTCGTGATCGGCATCCTGATGGTCCAGGAGCGCCTCAAAAATTTCCTCCTTGGTCGGATAGTACAAATAAATCCATCCTCGGCTCATTCCGGCTTCCTCGATGATATCCTTGAGTGTCGCAGCTCCGAACCCTTTCTCGGCAAATACGCGCTTCGCCGCTTCAAGGATTTGTTGCCTTCGACGTTCTTTGCGTTCGTCAGATAGTTTGGGCGACATTCCTGTATCCTCCCACAAAATGAACTTCGTGTCATTTTGAGTATAGGGAAAACGGCTTCCAGTTTCAACTCTGTTTTCCATCCAAAACCAGTTGGCGGCATAGACAGCCATGATACAATGGTGATATTTGGAGATGCCAAGCCTGGATATATCCGGAAGGAGAGTGTTGATCATGTCGAAAATCTTGACCCGGTCCGAGGTCGACGCAGAGACGACTTGGGATTTGCGCGACATTTTTGAATCGAAGGAAGCCTGGGAGCAGGAATGGAATGCCATTGTGCAGGATCTGCCTTCCGTCACGAAATACGAAGGCACGCTGGGCGAAGGCGCGGACAAGCTGCTCGCCTGCCTGGTCGCGCAGGAAGAGCTGCAGAGCCGGATCAGCCGGGGTATACGCGTATGCCCATCTGCATCAATCCGGAGACAGCATCGATCCGGACAATCAGATGAACGCCGCCAAAGCGCGCGATCTTTCCTCGCAGGCCGGCTCCGCCTTTTCCTTCATCAAATCCGAAATCATCTCGCTCCCGGACGGAACGGTCGCCGCGTACATGAGCGAGCAGCCCGCTTTGCGGGATTTCGAGCGGAGCCTCGGCCTGCTGCTGCAGACGAAGCCCCATCGGCTGACGGCGGAGACGGAAAAGGTTCTGGCTTCCTTCGGCGAAGTGCTGGGCGCGCCATACCGCATCTATGAACGCGGCAAGCTGACGGATATGACCTTCCCGGCCGCGAAGGACAGCAGCGGGAATGAGCTGCCGGTTTCGTTTGCGCTCTATGAGAACAAATACGCGGAATCGCCGGATACCGAGCTGCGGCGCAATGCGTTCAAAGCGTTCAGCGGAACGCTGCGCAGCTACCGCAACACCTTCGCCGAAGCCTACGGCACCGAAGTGAAGCGGCAGGTGATCGAGTCGCGCCTGCGGGGATATGATTCCGTCACGGACATGCTCTTGACGCCGCAGCAGGTCACGACCGAAATGTACGCCAACATCCTGGACATTCTGCAGGAAGAGCTGGCGCCTCATATGCGCAAGTACGCGGCGCTCAAGAAGCGGGTGCTTCAGCTGGACGAGATGACGTTCGCGGATCTGAAAGCTCCGCTCGATCCCGATTTCAGTCCCGGCATTACGTTCCAGGAAGCGGGAGAGCTGATCAAGGAAGCTCTTGCCGTCCTTGGTCCCGAGTACGGCGAGATCGTGTCGGATGCGTTCCGGGACCGCTGGGTCGATTATGCGGACAACGCCGGCAAGAGAACCGGCGCGTTCTGCATGTCGATTCCCGGCGTCCACTCCTATATTCTGATCAGCTGGGCGGACAGCATGAGAGGCGCATTCACGCTCGCCCACGAGGTCGGGCATGCAGGCCATCTGATGCTTGGAAGCCGTTATCAGCGCCCGACGAACGCCAGGCCGTCGCTTTACTTCATCGAAGCGCCATCGACGATGAACGAGCTGCTGCTGGCGGACCATCTGCTGTCGCGCTCGGAGGATCCCCGCATGCGCCGCTGGGTCATATCCCAGCTGCTCGGCACTTATTTCCACAACTTCGTCACCCACCTGCTCGAAGGCGAGCTTCAGCGCCGAGTCTACGGCCTCGCCATGCAGGACGTGCCGATCACGGCCGTGAAGCTGTGCGAGCTGAAGGGAGACATCCTCTCTTCGTTCTGGGGCGGGGATGTCGTCATCGATGACGATGCCAAGCTGACCTGGATGCGCCAGCCGCATTATTATATGAGCCTGTATCCTTACACTTATGCGGCTGGACTGACCGTATCGACGGCGGCAGCGCAGCTCATCCGGGAGGAGGGACAGCCCGCGGTGGATCGCTGGCTGGAGGTTCTCAAATCAGGCGGCTCGATGAGTCCGCTTGAGCTGATCCGGCTCGCAGGCGTCGATATGTCGAAGCCCGATCCGATCCGCACCGCCGCAGCCTATGTCGGCTCCCTGATCGACGAGCTGGAAAGCTTGTACTGACCGGCCTCGCGCTGCGGGCCAACGATAAAAAAACCAGCTTTTGCCGACGGGGTCGGCTGAAGCTGGTTTTTTTTGTCATGCATAGGATGAGCGGAACTCCGTCGGGCTGAGTCCCGTTTCCTTGCGGAAGCATTTGGCGAAATAGTGGGTGTCCGGGTATCCGGTCCGTTCCGCGACATCCTTGATGCTGAGGGAGGTGGAGGCAAGCAGCTTGCGCGCCATGTCCATCCGTTTGCGGCTGATGTATTTGGCCGGCGGCATCCCGAAGTGCTTCTTGAAGTACGAAATGAAATAGTTCGGGTGGAGATGAAGGGAAGCCGCCAGATCGTTGATGCTCAAGC
Source organism: Paenibacillus sp. P22 (assembly GCF_000469945.2). Classification (NCBI taxonomy): domain Bacteria; kingdom Bacillati; phylum Bacillota; class Bacilli; order Caryophanales; family Paenibacillaceae; genus Paenibacillus; species Paenibacillus sp. P22. The sequence goes on from NZ_CBRA020000048.1 coordinate 9,166, forward strand.
TTTCCTGCAGATGGGATTCCACATAGTCCTGGATGATGCGGATTCTCTGCATGTCCTCGCTCCGATGGGTGAGCACCTGCACCGGGATGCTTTCCAGAAAGGAGGACAGGATTTCCAGCATGACCGCCTTCTCCCGGAGAAGCGAAACGAGGGAGGGGCTGGAATGCAGCTCCGCCAGCTCGGCGAACAGGCTCTGCATCCGCTGCGGGTCCGGCGCATCAATGCAGAGCGGGGCGTCGATCCACTGGAACAAGTCGAACGGGCCGACGCCGGCATTGAAGTGGCACCAGTATTTGGAGAAAGGCGGCTTGTCCGCGACAGCCGAATACGACTGCTTGACGAAGGCCGGCATCAGGCACAGCTGGCCCGGCTTCGGAAAGCACTCCTTGCCGTCCACCTGGAGCCAGCCTGTCCCGTCCAGGATGAAGTAAAGCCGGTTGAATTCCGGCACGAAGTCCAGATCCCGCCAGTCCGCCGTGCACTGGGTGCGGTGGGCGACCTGAACCCGAACCTGCAGATTGTCGAGCAATTCCAGCAGAGTGGATTCTTCTTGTCGAAGCATGATTCGTCCAGCCCCATTGCTTAGTTTTGTCCCCTAATCCCTTAGGAACTTCCATTCTCCCCCTCGGAACCGCGAACTATAATCAGTGTATCAGATTCCGGGAGGGACATCGATCATGACCAATAACCACAAGCCGGCTTTGCTCACAGACGAACAAATGAAAGCCTTTATCCGCGACGGTGTGCTGCTGCTCCAAACCGACTTTCCGCAGGAGTTCCATGACGGCCTGGTGTCTCAATTGAACGAGGTTTACAACGAGGAAGGCAATCCCGGCAACAACATTCTGCCCCGGATACGGGACCTGCAGAAAGTATTCGACCATCCGGTCGTGACCGGCGCGCTTACCAGCGTGCTCGGTCCCGATTACCTGCTGCACACCCACCGCCACGGCCACTTCAACGCCTCTCCGCAGCCGGGAGGCTGGCATAAGGACAGCTACTGGGGCTATGACCGGATGAGAAACCATCATCCTGGTGGGCGATGATCATGTATTTCCCGCAGGACACCCCTGTTGAGCTCGGACCGACAGGGATCTTCCCGGGCACCCAGCTGCTGGAGTCCCGCATGTTCGAGGACGAGAATCCGAAGGAGGAAGTGACTGCGCAGGGCGGCGCCGGCACCTTCGCTCTCATCCATTACGACATCTGGCATCGTTCCACAGCCAACGTGCTTGGCCAGCCCCGTTATATGCTGAAGTTTGAATTCATGCGCACGACGGCGCCGTCGGCTCCTTCCTGGGACTGCCGGAATCCGATCTGGGCGCCTTCGAAAGAAGCGGCAGCCGCGGAATCTCATCAGGCTGTCATCTGGGAAGAGACGTGGAACTGGCTCTTCGGACGAATCGGCAGCCTGGCCGATACGCAGCCGGACGATGCGGAAGCCGTTGAAAGGCTTGCGGCCGCTCTGGCAGGATCGGATGAGCGCTCAGCCCTCAACGCGGCTTACAGCCTGGCAGCCAGAGGCCAAGGAGGAATCGCCGCTCTGGAGGAGGCTCTCCGGCAGGAGAACAGCCGAATTTCCCGATTGGCTGCCTACGGCCTGTCGGCTGCCGGAACAGGATCGGTCGCCGGCCTGCAGGCAGCGCTTGACAGCTCCGACGCCGCGACGGTCTGTCATGCCGCATTCGCCCTTGGCGAGCTGAGAGAGCTAGCCGGAGCTGCGGTACCGAGGCTTGCCGCGCTGTTATCCGGACAGTCGGCCGAGGTTCGCCGCCAGGTCGTCGATTCACTCGGAATGATCGGAAGTCCGGCGGAGCGCATCGTGCCGGCGCTCATCCGGGGCTTGCGCGACGAGGACAGTCAAGTCCGGTTCATGGCGGCTCTCTCGCTGCTGCGCTTGAAGGGAGCGGCGGCGGATGCCGTGCCTGAGCTGGCTGAAGCTCTGCAGGATCCGAACCGCTATGTACGAGGACATGCGGCGGAGGCTCTTCGCTACATCGACAGCCCGGAAGCGCGGGAGGTTCTGTTCCGCGAGCTGTTCAACCTGCGCTGGTGCTCCGATACGACCAAGGCCAGCACGTTCTGATCGCAGGCTCTGCCTGACTGCACAACTCAGCCCGATGCGGATGAAAGGAAGCAAGGTCACGAAGGGATGTTCAGGAGCGGCATGAAGCCGCTCCTGTTTTTTTATGCGCCTGTAGGAAAATCAACGGGCTTTATCCAATTGTAATATAGAGACTAAGAAAGGGTGGGGAACAAATGAAGGCTAGACATGAGGTGTTGTTCCAACAGCTGCACGCTTATCGAAGGGAGCTCCTGGAGCTTGCCGCGGAGGTGACGGAAGCGCAGGCCGAGGTGATTCCGGCTGGCTTCAACAATAACATCCGTTGGAACCTGGGCCACATTTTCACGGATCAATACGCCTGGATTCATGCGCTCACTCAAGAGGAGCAGCCGGTTGCCGCAGGCTTCAATCTGTGGTTCGGATACGGCTCAAGCCCGTCCTCGTTCACGACGGAGACGCCTTCCTTCTCCGAGCTTCTGCAGATGCTTGAGCAGCAGCCTGCCGAGATTCAAGAACGATATCGGGATCGACTGGATGAGGAGTTCCCGCCGACCGAAATGGGGATGCACACCGTCGAGCAGGTGCTTATCCGTACGATTTTTCATGAAGGGCTGCATATCGGAGCTATTCAGGCTCTAAAGAGACAAGCAGTCGAGAGAGCGCAATAGGACAGACGACAAGACTGCGCAAAAGGATAGGCGACAAGACGGAATGGACATGAAATCTCAACGAAACGATGCCTTTTAAGGGATTCCAGCCTGCAAAAAAAAGACATTATTCGCGGTTAAATGTTCGTTTCCGAATCAGGAAACGAACCGCCGAAATCATCGCCATCCGCTTCCGTGTCCGATTCACCCGGAGGTTCCTCTTATCCGGGCGATTGGACCGTGAAAAGCGTCGTCGCCTCATCGCCAGTATCCACGAGCCGGACAAAAGCTTGATCGGAATGGAGGCAAGGGAGGCCGCTTCAACCCCTGGGAGATTTCGGAGCTTTGGGTAGGGGAGCTGCGCCGCTCTTTCCGCGCACGCCGGTAATTTGATTATGATTCGCTGCGGGCTGGGAAGAGAAAATAATGCAGATGGAGCGGCATCCGCTTAAGACAAGTATATCCGCTGCAGCCGAGGTCCCAGCCTGCTGAGCACCTCGTTCACAATCGTTCCGGCGGATGCCGCCACCTCTTCGGCCGCAATGGCTTCGGCTCCGTCCCGGCCGATCAGCGTAGCGGCATCTCCTTGCCTGACTCCTTCGATCTCCGTCACGTCGACTGTCATCTGATCCATCGAGATGCGTCCGACGATTGGCGCGCGCTTGCCATGCAGCAGAACCGAGCCGCCTGTCTCCGCCAGCCTTCTCGGGATGCCGTCGGCGTAACCGATCGACAGGGTAGCCAGCACAGTGGCGCGGGAAGCCGTGAAGCCCCGATTGTATCCGACCGCTTCCCCGCATTCGACCCGGCTCACCCGCGTCACGCTGGCCTTGAGGGAGAGAACCGGGCGCAGCTCGATATCGGCCGGAATCCGGCCTTCCGGAGCGGAATTCAAGCCGTACAAGGCAAGGCCTGGACGCGCTGTGTCGAAGCTCCATCCGAAGCCGTTGAGAATGCCGCTGCTGTTCTGGATATGGAGCCTGCCCGGGTCATGTCCTGCGGACCGGATTTTCGCCGCGACTTCCAGCAGCCGTTCATATTGGAGCCGGGTAAAAGCCCGGTCTTCCTCGTCGGGACTGTCCGCGCATGCCAAATGGCTGAAAGTGCCGATGACATGCAGATGGCTGTGTCTGTACATCGATAAAATTTTTTCCGTATGGCCGAACGGCTCTCCGAGGCGGTTCATGCCGGTATCGATCTTGATATGGACGTTGATTCTCTTGCCGGATGCCTGCAGGCGCTCGGCATCTTCCGCGCTTACGACGGTCTGCGCGAGATCGGCATGAAGAAGCTCGTCCAGCCGGTCCGACGGGGTGTAGCCCAGAACGAGAATCTCGCCTTGGATGCCTTGCCTGCGCATGGCGATCCCTTCGTCGATCTCGGCCACGGCAAAGGAAGAGATGCCGGCACTGTACAGCCGCTCGGCTACCGGTGCAGCTCCATGGCCGTAAGCATTCGCCTTGACGACAGCCATCAAGGCGGTGCCCGAAGGAAGGATGCGCTGCAATTCCTTCACGTTATGGTCCAGATTGGCCAGGTCGATCTCGGCCCAAGCGCGGCTGCGCGCGGCGGTTGTGCTTTTGAGCTTGGTGAGCATGATGACACCTCCTAACGATAGAGCCGCAGACGTTGCAGCGACCGCGATGAAATGGATCAGGCTGTTGCCGATGAGCAGAGCCTGCAAGCCAAGGAGCTTGGCTGTTCCGCGAACGGCAACGATCATCCATGGATGAACGACGTAGATCCAGGTGCTCAGCTGCCTGAGAAGAAGGCTTTTCTTGCCTCCCAGCCTCAATAGCAGATGGAAGAGGCTGTACATGGCAGGAACCAGAAAGACATACATGGCTCCCAGACGGGCGAAGTCCGCTTGCTTCAGCCAGATCCCTTCAATCAGAGTGAGCGCGAGGAAGAAGAGGAATGCAACGGCCAGCTTGGGAGCGGAAGCGGGCGGAAGAGGCCGTTGCGCAGCGCCGGCTCCCATCGCAATGAACAGCGGAGCGAACCAGATGCCGTTGCGCGTGTAGTCCGACCAATGGAACGAGGAGTTGAAAACCGCGGCAAGAGCGGGGCTTACGGACGCCGTAAGACCAAAGTAGCTGTCTCCAAGCAAGCCTATGGCATACAGTCCGGCCGCAATGCCTATGACAGCCTTGCCGGGAAGCGCGGCCTTCAGCCCAAAGACGATGCCGACTCCGATCATGAGAGCGGGCAGGTACCAGAGATGATAGAAGGTGCCGTTGAAGAAGAGGCCGCTGACATAAGAACCGAAATTCCGGGATGAGTTGAAATCCCCTGAATACACATTAAGGGGCAGATAAAGGAGAATTCCCACCGCGTAAAGGAATCCGATCCGGGACATAAACTGTTTCAACGCGGCCCATCGGGACGGCTTGCGGGGCAGCGAGCGGAAGAAAAAGAAGCCGGAGGCCATGAAGAAAAAGGGAACGGCAACCCTTGACAGAAGTCCGCTGAGCAGGAAATCGGCAAACGGACTGTACGTCGTCAAAGGGCTGGTATGGTTGGCAACGACGAGCAGGCCGGCCAGGAGCTTGAACCGGTCGAGGCTGCCGAACCTGGCTTCAGCCGCCATGCCGTTTTCCGCCCGGATACGTCACCGTCACGACGAATCCGCTGCAGTTGTCGCCGGATATGCGCCAGCTGCCTTGATGCGCCGCCGGAATCGGAACCGAGGTCAGCTCGCCGGCGGCGGCCGCATAATAGATTTCAAACCTGTTGCCGACCGCGAGATGGTTGTCTCCGCCCGCAAACTGGCGGATGAACCCCGCATATTCCTCCAGGCACATATTCTCCCTCTCCATGATGGCCGCATGAGGAAAGCCGACATAGCGGTAGTGCCATGGCTCCCCGGCAATTCCCGTAAGCGATGACTTGCTCTCCTTGTATCTCTCGATGAATCCGTAATCGGCCGCCAGTCTCTTGAACCGTCCGCACGCTCCATCGGTGGGGAACGATGGACGGATATAATCCATGCCGTCGGACGCCAGGCCGACATCGACGGCAAGGCCGGTCTGGTGCTCGCTTGCGCCTGGCCTTGCCACGTAGCTTTCCGTAAAGGCGATCCCGTTTTCCCGTATGGAATTGTCGTACAGGTTCTGCTGCGCCTGCTTGGAACGGTAGCCGCTCACGACCGCGATGCTGTCCAAGCCCCGGCATGCTGCCAGCAGGGCGGCCAGCTGCCGTCCGCATTCGCTCTCCAGGGAACGGGTCGGCTCTTCCACGTTGAAGGCCTGGATCATGCCGGATGGAAGCGGCGCCAGCTTCATCTCTTCCGTCCTGACCGGATAATCCCGATTGACGAGAATCAGATAGCCTTCATGCATCTGCTTCAAAGGGACCCGCACGCTCTCTGCCAGGCTGATGCCGGTTCGGATCGCCATGGCGGACTTGTATCGGCCTTCATATACGCGGTTCCTTCAACGCATCATGGATCAAGCGGTCGAGCAGCTCGGGAAAGCCGATTCCCGCTTCGCGCATCATGCCGGGATACCTGCTCTTCTCCGTAAACCCCGGAATCGTATTGACTTCATTGAAATACAGCCGTCCGTCCTTCCCGAGGAAGAGATCCACCCGGGCGAGTCCGCTGCATCCCAGAATCCGGTAGATGCGCAGCGCCATTTCTTTTGCTTCCCGGGCTGTGCCTGCGTCGATGCGGGCAGGGAGATGGATGGAGGCCGTGCTCAGCGAATATTTTTCCGCATGGTCGAAAAACTCCCCGTGCAGCGCGATTTCATCGAGCTCTCCGGCAATCGGATCCTCATGGCCGAGTACCGAGCATCCCAGCTCGAAGCCCTCGATATGCCGCTCGATGACGAGGCGGCTGTCGTGAGCCCAAGCTTTCCCGATTCCGGCCAGCAGCTCGTCCCGCCCGTGTGCCTTGGTGATGCCGATGGACGAGCCTGACCGCGAAGGCTTGACATAGAGCGGATATCCGAGCTGTTCCGCAGCCGCGACGATATCTTCCATCGAATCGCCGGCTATGGCGCTGACAGATGGAGGGACGTTGATTCCGTCGGACTGAACGATGATTTTCGCCATCGTTTTGTCCATGCATACCGCCGAGGACAGCATGCCGCAGCCTACGAACGGAATGCCGGACAGCTCGAGAAGGCCTTGCATCGTGCCGTCTTCTCCGTTTTTGCCATGCATGACAGGGAAGAGGGCGTCGAGCGGGGTGAATCGGAATTCCGTGCCTGCAAGCTCGATCAAGCCTGGAAAAGCGCGGTTGGCGGACAATACAACGGGTACGCAGCTTGGATGCGACCTCCAGCGGTCCTCGCGGATCGCGCTGGAATCGCCGCCGTACCGGTACCATTCTCCTTGTCTGGTAATGCCGATCTTGACGATTTCATAGCTGTCCCGGTCCAAGCTGTCTATGACCGCAGCTGCGGAGGAAAGGGAAACTTCGTATTCAGTCGAGCGGCCGCCGAAAATGATTCCGATCATGGATCTTTTCATATGATTGTTTCACTCCTATGCATGTTTGCAAGCAGGACAATGGGCTTATTGTTCTCTTGCATGGATGTAGGAAAGACGGAGTTCAATAAAAAAAATGTATCAGGCGGAGTCCAAACAGACTTATAATCCAATCCATTTCATCAAAGCTCGAGCCCTTTTGCCGCGCCATTCGGGCTTTACGCCCAAAAAGGCCCTCTGCTTCGAACAACAAGCAGAGAGCCTTTTATGGAATTCAATGTGGCGTGCAGTCAGGTCAGCTATGTCTGGACGGTTTCCAGTCATATCTTTTTTTGCCTTCCGAAGCAGCCGGTTTCGGCGCTTCAATCGATTTGCCGGTCGCTGCAGCTACGGAGGCCTGCTCGTCCGATTGAGGGAGATCCACCGTACCGCTGCCGCCAGGAAGGACATGACGAGCGGTCACAAACGTGTTGTCCCAAGTACTGCCGGCAAAAGTCGAGACGGTGACGCCGATGCCGACACGGTAAGTATGAAGCAGCTTGCCGTCTCCGATGTAGAGGCTGACGTGGTTGATCACTCCGTCCCGATTCGTATCCGAGAACACGAGATCGCCCGGCTGCAGCCGGTCCTTCGCGACCGGCGTGCCGACAGCGGCTTGCTGCCTGGACGAGCGGGGCAGATCGATGCCGTTTTTCTTGAAAATATATTGCATGAACGAAGAGCAGTCGAAAGCATCCGTTGATCCGGAGCTTGCCCCGAATTTGTACGGCACGCCCAAGTATTGCATTCCCGTTGCAACAACAGCATCGGCTGTGGAAGCATTCGCATTCCCATTTGCAGCCGCAGCATGAGTCGTGTTCGGATCCAAAAGCATAGCTCCGGAAAAGGCCATGGACAGGCTCAGCGCAACGCCAAGCAGCTTGGTTCTCACTCGATGGTTGCGAGGTTGCATGGTTGAGTTCCTCCCGCTCGGTATAGTAGGTTGATGATGGCTGCCGTGATCGCCTGGGAACACCATAACACAGCCGTAATCCCCACTACTTCCCAATGTGGACGAAAGTCCTGACCGCCCTTGCGGTTGAGCCCGTTTGTTAAAAAACCATGAGAAAAAAATCATCCAGGCCGTATTGACGATGAGAAAAAAGCCGGATCGCCAAGGCGGAGCCTGAAAGGGAAGCCGCCCGGAAATCCGCGCATCCTTGCGCTTCCCGCCAAAGAACGGCTGGAAAAGCTGTAGGCAGACAAGCCCATCTCTTTTATACTTAGTGGAAATATGGAAATCCTAACCGAAGGAGAACAAACATGTCCGAGAAAATAGCCTGGTCAAGCGGAGAATGGCTGACAAAGCCGTTGTCCTGGGAAGAAATCGATGGCAAGCTTCATGTGGAGGCAGTGGAAGGAAGCGACTTCTGGCAAAAAACGATGTACGGATTCCAGCGCGACAGCGGCCACTCCCTGCTTGCTCCATGGAATGGCGACAAGGCCATCGAGGTCGGATTCCGCCTTGACGGCATGGATCATCTGTACGATCAGGCAGGACTCATGCTGTGGAGCCATTCGGAGCAATGGATAAAAGCCGGCATCGAAATGAACGACGGCATCCCGCATGTGGGAGCCGTAGTCACTTCGGGACTGTCGGACTGGTCGCTTTCCCCGGTTCCGGAATGGGCGGGGGAAGTCGTGACGATCCGGGCATCCCGGCTGGAGGATGCGGTCATTGTAAGAGCGAGGACGGAGCGTCATCCCTGGAGAACGATCCGCGTAAGTCCTTTGCCGAGCCGCGAAGATTGGCAAGCCGGTCCCTTCCTCTGCGCGCCTACGAGCGGAGGACTCAAGGTCGCCTTCACCCGATGGGTGCTGGCCGAGCCTGATACGGATGTCCATGTCGAGCCTGTCGAGGACTGATCCCATCCGCCAGAAGCCCAGGGATCCCGCCTCGTTCCGGAGGCAGGATCCTTGGGCTTTTGTCTCATCTACGTAATCTGCCGCTCCATTGCCATCAGGCCTTCTTCTCCAGAACAAGCGGAGAGATCGGCAGCGTATGCCGGATATCCAGCAGCTCTCCATAAGCCGTTATGAGGACATCGGCCATGGCAAGGTCCTGGTTGCCGGATCCCGGATTGCGGAAGCCGATGCATCTCATCCCTGCGCTCTTCGCCGCCTGGACTCCATTGCGCGAATCTTCAATGACGAGACAGGAGGCAGGCTCCGCATTCAGCAAGCCCGCCGCGCGAAGGAAAATATCCGGCGCCGGCTTGCCTCGATCGACTTCCTCGCCGCTGACCACGACGTCGAAGTACTTGCCGAGCCCGGTGCGCTCCATGATGATCTCGATCAATGCCCGAGGGGAGGAGGAGGCGACAGCGAGCGGAACTTGCCTTTCCTGGAAATACCTAAGCAAGCATTCGACATCGGGCATGGCCTCGAGACGTTCGTGCCGGGCCAGAGCCGTCAACACCATTTCCTTGTGATGGGACAAAACCTGCTCGAGTCCGGCGTGGATCCGATGCTTGTCCAACACCCGCCGCCACATCGTTTCCAGCGTAATGCCGACATAGCCATGATGCTCCTCTTCATCGACGGAAGCGCCGAAGTGGAGAAACGAGCTTCGCTCGATTTCGAAATAAATCGGCTCGCTGTCGACGAGCACGCCGTCCATATCGAACAGCACCGCCTGTATCGGGCTTTCTTTCCAATCGGATAGACTCCATGCGTTCATGGCTTTCTCTCCCTTGATTCCCAGATTGATTGGTACGGATCAGCTGGATTGAAGAATGACCTTGATTGCATGGGAGGACGGACTGAGCGTTCTTTCGTTCAAGTCGCATCCGAGAGCGTGAAAGGCTTCCTTGTACCGGTCCAGCGGAAACGTATGGGTAATGATTTCTTTGGCGGGAACGATGCGCTGCTCGATCAAGTAATGGGCGGTCGAAAAGGTTCCCAATGAATCGATGGAGCCGATGATTTTCAAGCTCCGGTCCACGATTTCCTTCGGATTGAACGTGCTTGTGCCGTCTCTTAAGCCGACCAGCATCAGGTAGCCGCCGTTCGCCAGGTTGGAGATGACCTGAGTGCCGACCACGCCTGTCGTGTCTACGATCAGGTCGACCTGCCGCCCCGACGGATCGGCCGCCTCGACGGCTGCCTGGAACGAATCATAGGCTTCCCAGCGAGCCGGAGCGATCGAGCCCGCCTTGAACAGCCTTTCCTTGGAAATGTCCACCAGAGAACCCGTTACGCCTTTCGATGCGAGCGCATGGCTGTACAGAATGCCGATCGGCCCGGCACCCAGAACGATCGTCCGGAAGCTGGGAAGAAGGTTGATTTGGTTGATGCCGGTCAGAATGCAGCTGAGCGGCTCGGTCAAGGTCGCCTCCTCATAGCTGACATGGTCCTGCAGCTTATACAGAAAGCGGTCTTCGGCCACATAATAGTCGGTGAAGGTGCCGTCGGCGCTGACGCCCGTTTCCGTGACGGATTTATGGGCGCAGTGATTTTGCCGTCCCGTCCTGCACATCCCGCACTGGCCGCAGTAGTAGGTCGGATCGATCACGACCCGGTCTCCTGGCATAAGCGTCGTGACGGACTTGCCGACAAGGACCACTTCTCCCGCCGATTCATGGCCGAGGATGATGGAGGACGACGCCTGATATTTCCCGCTCACGATTCCGAGATCCGTGCCGCATACGCCAGTGGCCTTGATGCGGACCAGCACCTGGTTATCCTTCTCGATGGCCGGTACGGGCCTTTCTTCGAGAGCGACATCCCAAGCCGAATTGTACACCAATGCTTGCATCCGTTTCTCCTCCTCAACTGTATTCAAGACTGTCCAGAACCGAGTCCAATCTGCCGACGATTTCCACGAGCTCATCCGCGGTGACCGTCAGGGAAGGCCTCACCTTCACGACGTTGCCGAAGCCGTACCGCGATCCTCTCAAGATGAGGCGCTGATCGCTGAATGCCCGCTCGATGGCCGCATTTGCCTTCGCCACATCGGGAGCGTCCTCGCTGTCGACGATTTCAAGGCCCCACATAAGCCCTACGCCGCGCGCTTCGCCGATGCACGAGTGCTTTTCCGCCAGCTCGCCCAGCAGCTCGCCCAATATTTCGCCTTTCAGCTTCACCTCGTCAAGGAAGCCCGGCTCGGACACGACATCCAAGGTTGATTTGGCGGCTGTAACCGAGATCAGATTGCTGCCGGACGTGAAGGAATGCTCATGCTTCTCCAGCACATCCAAGCGGGATTGCATCAGCACCGCCGCCACCGGCACGCCGATTCCGCCGAGCCCTTTGGCAAGGGTGATCATATCGGGACGGATGTCGAAGAGCTCGCTTGCAAACATGTAGCCGGTGCGGCCGATGCCGGTCTGGACCTCGTCGGCGATAAGGATGAGGTTGTATTCATCGCATAATTTGCGGAGGCGTTCGAAGTAGCCGTCAGGGGGGATGATATTCCCGCCATTGCCCAGAATGGGCTCGATAATCATGCAGGCGACCGATCCCGAGCTCGCATATTCGATATGGTCGGAAATGGCTTCGATGCATTGAAACCCGCAATTCGGGCGCGAAGCGTTGAAGGGGCACCGGTAGCAATAGGGAGCGGGCACATGCAGGGAATTCGCGGCGGCGGAGTTGGGGAATTTCCTGCGCCGGAAAGCGTTGCCTGAAATGCCTGTCGCAAACTGGGTTTGGCCGTGATGGGACAAGAACAGGCTGATGATATCCGTGGACTCGGTATACTTCTGAGCGATTTTCGTCGCGCATTCATTGGCGGTGGAGCCGGTGATATCCCGCATCCAGCCGGCATTGATCCCGTTGGGAGCATATTCGACCAGATGATCCAGCACTTCATTCACATAAGGCTCGGTAAAAGAAGAGGACATATGGGTAAGGTTGCCGACCTGCTCCTGCACTTTTTCCACGACATAGGGATGGTTGTAGCCGAGAGAAAGGTTGAAGGTGCCGGATACTCCATCGAGGTATTCGGCTCCTGAATCATCGATCAGCTTGATTCCTTTTCCGTACCTGAACCGGTCTTTTGTCAAGGTTTGCATGATTTTACCTCCACTATGAATAAGGATGATTTCGTCGGAGCCCCACGTAGTTGCGCATCACCTCCTCAACAATGACCTTCCGATTGAAATCCGAAGTCCCTACAGCTCCTTGCCCGGCTGGATCAGGGGAACGCTTCTATGCGCGGCGCTCCATTTATCGGCCAGACCAATGGACAAAAGCAGCACAGCACTAAAGCCCGCAAACAGCCAGATCGTATGGATGGCGGCGCCTTGGGCCATGCTCCAGCCGATCAAATATTGCAGAACCGCGCCGCCTATCCCGCCCGAAGCGATCAGGATGCTGGTTGTTTTTTCGGTCTGTCCGGGAAGCAGCGTATTGGCATACACGAGAGCGATGGAGAACAGCCCCGACATGCATAGACCGACTCCGAACACGAGCAGATAGGGAGCCCATTCGCTGGAGATGACGGCCATGGCGGAGAGAAGCAGAAGCGTTCCAGCTGCGCTCCAGAACAAGAAAGGGATATATCGGATCGACTCCGCGATTCTCCCTACGAACAGCCGGCCGATCACCATGGCAGCCCACAGAATCGTAACGCTCAATGAAGCTGCGGAATCCTTGGCATGAATCGTCTCGATGAAAAGAGAAGGAAGGAAATTCATGAGTCCCAGCTCCAAGCCCATATAGACGAAGAAGAAAGCCGCGAATAGAATCAAGATCCGAAGGCTCCTTCCCGAATACCGGAGCTTCCGATGGCCGGGTTCCGCCGGTCCGGCTTCATGAATACCTGCCGAGCTTGAGCCGGGAACCTTGCTCCAGAGCAGCAGCAGCAGGATGGTCATGGCCGAAAGAGTGAAAAAGGTGAAGCGCCACAGTTCGAGGAAGATGTACAGGCTGGCCAAGGCCGGAATCAGCAGCGCGCCGACACCGAAATAAACGTCCAGCTTGGTCATCGCAACCGCTTTTTGTTCTTCCGCGAATTCAATCGTGAAGGCTCCGATGGTGGATTCGATCATGCCGGAGCCGAAGCCTGCGGCTATGGTCATGATGAGGATCCAGGTCCAATCGGGCAAAAAGCCCATCACGAAATACCCAACGGCAATGGATGCCAAGGCCAGGATCAGCAGCCTCTTCCGTCCTAGCCGGGCCGACATGACAGGAGACGCCATCACACCAGCCAAAAAGCCGAGAAACTGCAAAAACAACAACGTTCCGCCATCGCTGTAAGAGCGATTGTAGGCGGTCAATAGCTGGGGCAAAAGAGAGCCCAAAACAACGCTGGTAACACCGATCAGGAAGTAAAATCCGCAGCTTAAACGAAAAATTCTTCTCAACAATCAATCCTCCCGCTCTTTTTTTAGTTTACAAATGAATAACAATACCAGTTGTTATTTCATTTCAAAACTAGTATGTATTGTACATTTAGAACTTGTCCAAATTATATAGACCGATTGAATCAAAATAAAAATCGATTTTCATGTCGAAATGAATCGTAAATAGATGGATTAATATCACATTAATATTATTTCTTCACATGTTGTCGACAGAGCGCGAAAACCATTGGCCGAGCCTTCCTTCCTGAGGTTGACCAGACTGAATGGCATTTATAAAACGGGGAAACCAGTGCGGTTTCCTCTCATGCCGGTGTCATAAGCGGAAGAAAAATATCCAACTGGGACTGAAGGCTCTTGTGCAGCAAGGCCGAGGCACAGGAACGCAGCAAAGGAATAGAACCGGCTTGATTCAGCGTGGAGCGCCGACGATGGCGACCCTATTCGACAAGGGCGATGACGGGCCGAGCGCTTCGAGGGCGCATGCCGACAACGCAGCGGACGGACCGCAGACATAGTCTTGTCCATAAGCAACAGACAAAAACGTTCATCGCATGCCGTCGAAGGCATGAACGGGATGTCGATGCAGCTCGCTTGAAAGGCTCAAGAACGAAAAAGCGGATGCCCATAGGGCATCCGCTTTTTCGTTACTTCCATGGATGATTACCAGGAAGAAGGATCGGTTCCGGTTCAGTTCATGCGTGCAGCAGGCTAAAGACGGGAGGGCTTCGTGTATTTTTGATTGAACAGGGTTTGAAGGCCTCTGGCAAGCAGCTGGAATCCCAGAATAAGGACGAGGTAAGCGGCGAGAGGAACAAACAGGATCCATGGGTAGACGTCCAGGCTGCTCCGTCCGGCCGCGATCAATCCGGCCCATTCATTGGTGCGGCTGTTGTATTCGATCGGATCGAAGGTCATGACTGTTCCTCCAACGAACAGATGGAAGATGGCCAATTGCCCGAACAGAGTCAAGACGAGCACGATTTCCTGGACGATCAAGATCAGGAAGCTGTCCTTCAAGTGGGGAAAGAGATGGGCGCCGATCATTTTCCGGTGGCCCGTGCCGATTGATCGAGCAGCGAGGATGAACGGCTTTTCTCGAATAAGCTCCGTTTTTTCCTTGATCGAGATGACAACCGACGGAATCCCGACGGCGGCAAGCACTGCTCCCATCACGACGCACAACCGAATCGGCGAAAGGCTGGAATTGATCGATAATCCGGCCAGCAGCAGCCAAATGACCAAAAAAATCGGAATTCCATTCAGCAGCTTCCAGGTTGTCGCCGGCTCTCGGCGTTTTGCGGGCTTCCTGGCGAAGTAACCCAGCAGCATGCCCGCGATTCCGCCGAAAAACACTCGGGCAAAAGCAATCGCGACGGCTAAGAAAATCGTGTACTTGGCGCCAACCAAAATCCGGGTCATCAGATCATAGCCGTAATAGTCGGTTCCAAGCGGATAATCCTTGCCTGGAGGAAGCGGCGGCGCAACAATCGTTCCTTTTCCGCTGCTGTCGACTGCATAATGAATTTTCAACGGCTCGTCCAAATCATGCCGGATAAAAAACTTGCCGAAAATGGCTACGCCTATAATTGCCGTTGTGAGAATCAAACCTGCCAGCAGCGTTTTGTTCATCGAGACAACACCTTTTCCCATCCCCATAGATAAGTTTTCAGCAACGTATAAATAACGGCGTATAGAAGAAGCAGCGTGAGGAGTCCATTCACGACAAGCGGGAATTGGTATCCGCTATAGGAGTAGACATTGCTGAACAAGAGCATCGTCAAGCCATGCAGATTATACAAATACTCCACGATAAAGATATTCCCGATCAAAATTCCCAGAAACTTATGCAGATCCGCTCGTATGAAAGGAAGCACATTGGGAAGAGCATGATAGAAAACGATGTAGAGTTTCCTTAATCCGCGGGCTTTGGCAAAGCCGATATAATCTTCGGCCAGCGTATATGTCATCTGCATCGTTACGTTTCGAATCATATAGCTGGCCGGAATGAGAATCGACGATACGAGGGGAAGCACGATCGCAGGCTCCTTGACCGATAAGGTCGCGATTTGAAAAAGGACGACTCCGGTTTTCGATGCCACGAATACGACCAGAAATTGAAGGAGAAGGATGGATACAAAATCGGGCATCGCGCCCAAAAATTCCACGGTCCGCTTCAGCCATTCCGCACGGGATAACGAGAAATAGATTCCGATCAGGACGCCAATCGTCGTGCCGATCAGAGCTCCGCAGGCGAGATAACCGAATGAAATGATGAAATAGCTTCCGATCTGCTCCCAGAAGGAAAGCGTGTTCTGTCCGGATAGAAACCGGAAGGAATCGCCGGTCGGGATGCCGGAAAAATACGCCTTGATGCTTGCTGCGCCCTGAGGCCAATCGAGCCGGATAGAGTGGCTCCCGTCCGGCTGCAGCAAGAGAGGCAGCTCGGCCATGATCAAGACGAGGATGAAGACCATTGGAATGCTTAAAACAATTCGGTTCATTTTTGACATCGCTATCGCTGGATTCCCTTCCTTTGGAAATTCCATTAAGTATATCTTTTAAATCCTTGAAAAGTCTAGATCCGTTTCGTTTCTATCGGCGGGAAGCCGTTTCCCGCTTGACTCTCTTCCATCTCTATCCTCTTGTGATAAAATAATCTAGCATTCAAAAGAAATAAAAGGGGAAATGTCGTCGATGAGAGAGTCGGGATGGAACAAAATTCGGAAAACGGCCTTGTTCGGCCTTTGCTTGCTGATGCTCGCAGCCGCAGGCTGTCAGGCGGTCGGAGGCCTGGACTTGAACGGCGCTATCGCCAAATCGCTTGCGACGCAATCCGGCGAAAGCCGGGGCAGCTTGATGCTGAGCGTGGATTTCAGCCGATTCGCCTTTGAAGATGTCAGCGCTCGCAGCGAGCAGGCAATGAAGCTGCTGGAAAATGTGCAGGTGCGCATCGATTCATGGAAAGTCGAGAACGAAAAGCGTCAATCGCTTCACGGCGCGCTGCTGTTCGGAAGCCGCAGCATCGGCTTTTCCGCACAAGCGGATGAACAGCAGGCCGTTATCCGGATCGAAGGACTTAAAAAGCCCTTGGTCATCCCTATGAATGACGAGGATTACAGCTACGGGGACAGCCTCGGCGCTTCCGCTGTCGGAATCGGCGGCTCGGCAGACCCGCTGCAATCCGCGCTGATCGGCCGCGAGCTGGTGGATAAGGCAGGCGGATTCTGGATCTCCAAGCTGCCGAACCCCGAACGCCTCTCCGTGCTTCCTGTATCCGCTGACGTATACGGCGGAGGCCAAGCAGCCTGGAAAGTGACGACAGAGTGGCAGGGCATGGAGCTTTGGAGCTGGCTCAAAAAATATGTAGCGGAGTTGGCGTCCGATCCCGACGGGCTGAATGAGTCCATCAGCGCCCTGTACGATGTCATTCTGGCGCATCCCGAGCTTGAAGCGGCCGACGACAACGGCGAGCCTTTGACCGCAGCGGGCAAGGACGAGCTCGTCGCCAGCGCGGTCGAGTCCATCCGCGACGGCCTTGCATCCGGTCTGGACAGCATGGACCAGGCGGAGGAGGAAGGGGGGCTCGAGGATCTGTTGACGAAGGGCTCCTCGCTCAAGGCGGAGCTGCTGCTGGATTCCTCTCTGCATATCCGCAGCTTGAGCGCTGCAGCCGTATGGCAGCCGGAGCAAGCCACGGTGGAGCGGGAGAAGCTTCCGATCCAAGGAATCAGCCTGGTTATCCAGCGGGAACAGTGGCATGTCAATGAAGAGGTGGCCGCGGACAAGCCGGCAGCCGGCAAGGACAGCTGGTCTTCGAATCGCTGGGCGGACGCCCCGAGCTTCCGGATCATGCAGGATTTCGATAAAGGAAGCGCCGCATACGAGATCCTCAAAAACGAGCTGCAAGCCGGCCGGCAAACGGCTCTGTTCTTCCCGTTCGGACCGGATTCGTTCATCCTGACGGCATCCGGACAATCGCTGGTGCCGCTGAGAAGCGTTGCGGAGCGCATGGGAGGAACCCTTATGTACGATTCCTCAAAGAAGAAATGGAGTCTGCAGGATGCTGCGACCGGCAAGACGGCTTGGTTCCAAAAAGACAGCCGGTCGATTCAGATCAACGGGAAAAACGCAGAGCTTTCCTATCCGGCAACTGTCGTGAGGGGCAGCCTGTACGTCCCGGCGAGGGATATTGCCCGTTTCCTCGGAGCTTCGATCAGCGTCCAGAAAGAAAGCTACACCCAATATGTCACACTTGAGCGCGAGGTCGGCTAAACGAGCTGCCGCAGCGCATGCCGGACGATTGGCCCAAGGCTTAACTCGCCCGTTTTGCAACCGATCGGTGATAGCGTTTCATGCAATGACAAAGAACGCGTTTCGGGATCAGGACAAGTCTTCCACGGCTTCCTGAACCGAACGCGTTCTTTTTTGCTTGCCCTTGCAGAACGGAGCTTCACATCACGGGACTACGGCACTTGGAGCTTCACATCACGGGACTACGGCACTTGGAGCTTCACATCATGGGCCTATGCATTTCGCCGCATCGCCGGCAGGGTGGCCGATCATTCGCTTATCTAGTCGCATCTCAGGCAAGGTGACCTAACATGGGCTTATCTAGTCGCATCGCGGGAAGGGTGGCCGATCATGGGCTTATCTACTGGCAATGCAGCCGGCGCGGCCCAACGAACGTTCACATCCGCGCCGTCGTCAATTGCTCCACCGTGCCTGCATGGCCTTCCGGCCATGTCACTTGAATGGCGATGTCGGATGGCGCTTCGATCCGAAGCGAAATATACTTCCCTGCAACCCGCCAGCTGACGCTGATCTCGCCTCCGTCCGGCAGCGGCACGACGCCTTCGGCCCAGCTCAAGCCTGCAGGCTGGGGAGCGATCTCTACGGAACGCCAGCCTGCCGACAGCTTGCGGACGCCAAGAATGGACGCGCCGAGGAAATACCCGGGAGCGGCCGACCAGGCATGGCAGTGGCTGCGGGTAAGCAGATCGGGATTGGCCCGGTTCTCCGCGAAATCGGGGTACATCTCCCAGCAGGTCGTCGCGCCATGCTCCAGCATCCGGCCATAGTGAAGGCGGATGTCGTCCAGCATGAGCTCATGGCGGCCCAGCTTGGAGAGCGCCTCATAATAGAAGAAGCTTATGAACGGGCTTCCGATCTGGACCCACTCAGCCGGCGGCTCCGCCAGGTATTGCTCCAGAGCGGCCAGGCGCTCTCCGTCAGCCGCCTCGCACAGGTAGGCTTCCTCCGGAATGGAAGTGTCCGTCAGCGAGTAGACGTAATGCTCCTTCAAATACCCGCTGACGGCCGCCGCCTGGTCGTACCGGTTCGGGCCAGCCGCGCGGACGATGGACGAGGCCAGATCCTTCACCCGCTTCGGCAGGTTTGCGGGCAGCTGAAGATTCGCCTGGATCTGCTCCTGCAGCCATTCCGCATCGGCGCCCTCCGCCGTCTCCTTGGTCTCCGACTGTGCGCGAAGGACCGAGGCGGAAGTCTCCGGCTTGACCGAGCGCATCTCGTACTGCAGCTCTCCCGAGCCTCCCTGCGGCAAATAAATCGCTTCCGTCATTTTGTCCTTCAGGTAAGAGGAGGCTCCCTTTCCGGCGCCTTCTCCTTGCGCAGCCATCAGCTCGGCGTTCCTGCCCGATACCGGAAGCGGCTGTCCTTCGGCATGCCTTGCAAGCCGCACCGTCTGGGTGATTCCAGCGCTACCGCCTGACTCCGTTCCTTGACCCGATCCGACCGGAACCGATTGGAGCTGCCCGTAATCCTCCCTCCAGCCGCGGCCTTCATAGACGGACTTGGACTCCCCTCTCCAATAGAGCGGGGCGGGGGAAAGTGCCGTGAACACAGGCGTCCTGGCAAGCGCGAGCGGCGCACCCAAGACGGAATCGTCCTGGCTGTAGCCGGAAAAGGCTCCTTGCAGCGTACCGCTTCCGACTACAAGCCGGGATGCGCCCCCTGCGCCCGCAGCCGCTGCGGAGGCGCCTTCCCGAATGCTGTGCTGGACCTCGAGCGCCCAGGACGCCGGGCCGTACAGGCGCGGCT
>NZ_CBRA020000049.1:0-47784 GCF_000469945.2 Paenibacillus sp. P22
AAGCGCTGGAATATCTGATCAAACAAATACCGGAATTTCGTTCGTGTCCAAGGCCCGCTCTTATWGSCCTATACCGATCTGCTTGTTCGGCTGTCGATCGGGGCGGTAAGAATAGAAGCGGGGATGACTGTCAGCGAAGGGATATGGACCGGCTCGCCTATGCGCGCAAAAGCGCAGCCTCCGGGCAAGCAGCCGGCGAAGCCGCCGGAGGCGAGTCCGGTTCGGCCGCCATCCTGTGCCGCATGCTGGGGGAAGCTCTCGGCATCGCCTATTCCGCGGCGGAAGCCGCTTATGCAGCGGAGCTGCTGCGCCGAGCGTCCTCGCATTCTTCCGGCTCGCTGGCGGCGGACGACCTGGAGCTGGCCGGCAAGGTGCGGTCGTTCATCCGCCGCATGAGCGAGCTGGACGGGACCGATTATTCGGCGGACCGCTCGCTGCGCGACGGGCTGTTCGCCCATCTGAAGGCGGCTCTGGAGAGGCTGGGGGCAGGCCAGAGAATCCGCAATCCGCTGCTGGATGCCATACGCAAGGAATACCCGGAGCTTTACCGCCAGGTTCGGCAGGCAGCCGATTCCGCCCTGCCCGGATTCACGGTTCCCGACGAAGAGATCGCATTTCTCGTCATGCATTTCGGGGCGTCCCGGGAGCGTCTCCGGCAAGTAAGCCAAGTCATGCGGGCAATCGTCGTATGCACGAGCGGAATCGGTTCTTCCAAAATGATTGCGGTCCGCCTGCGCAAGGAGTTCCCGCAGCTGCAGATCGTCGACCAGGCATCCTGGTATGAGGCGGCGCGCATACCGCGGTCGGATTACGACCTCATCATCAGCACGGTGGACTTGCCCCTGCCAGAAGACCAGTACTTGAAGCTGAGCCCGCTTCTCACCCCGCCCGAGGCGGATCGCCTCCGCGAATTCATCCGGAGCAAGAGCTGGCAGGATGAAGGCCTCCGGCCGACGCCTGCCGGCGATACGGCTGCGGCGGAGCTGCTCAAGGAATGGGAACCGCCGGAAGCGAGCTCCCTATCGGATGATGCGGTCAAGCTGTCGGAGGCGGCCGGTCTTACGGGACTGGAGCAGCTTGGGGCGGCTACCAAGCAGTGCATCGAGCTGCTGAATGCCTTCAAGGTGCTGAAGCTGTCCGTTGACGGACGGCCCACCCTGGAGAAGTGGCTGAGCGCCGCATGCGGGCATGCGGCGCTCGGAGGCACGGTGAAGGATGTCCATCGAGTCGTCGATCTGCTGCTGCGCCGCGAGGAAAACGGGACACAGCTCATACCGGGCACGGAGCTGGCCCTGTTCCACACCCGCACCGACGCTGTGCTTAAGCCTTCTCTGTTATTGTTCGAGATGGAATCGGCACTGCGGCTGGACGGTGCGGAAGGGCCGAGGCTTGCCCGCTTCCTGCTCATGCTGGCGCCGCGCCAGCTGTCGCGCGAAAGCCTCGAGGTGCTCAGCGAGGTCAGCGTCACGCTGCTGGACGACGGGATGATTCAGGCACTCGCGGAGGGCCGGGAGAGCAGGATCAGGGAACTGATCGCCTCCCATCTCCGCGGATATCTCAAAACAAAACTGGAAAGCGAGTGAGGAAGATGAGCATTTTATCGGCAGACAAAATCAAATTGAACGTACAGGTGGCCGACAAATTCGAAGCGATCCGCATGGCGGGCCAGATGCTGGTCGACGCCGGGCATGCCGACCAAGGCTATATCGAGAAAATGATCGAGCGCGAAAACGCGCTCTCCACCTATATGGGCAGCGGACTGGCCATTCCCCATGGCACGAACGAAGCCAAAGCGATGATCCAATCGACCGGCCTTGCCGTGCTGCAGGTTCCGGGCGGCGTCGACTTCGGCGGCGACGAGCCTGCCGTGCTGATCGTCGGCATCGCCGCGCAGAACGGCGAGCATATGGACATTTTGACGAGCGTTGCGATGGTCTGCTCCGACGAGGAGAACATGGAGAAGATCCGCACAGCCGGATCGGCGGAGGAAATCATCTCGATTTTCGAAAGCGGGATGGAAGAATGAAGGCCCTCCATTTCGGCGCCGGGAACATCGGTCGAGGCTTTATCGGGCTGCTGCTGTCGCGTTCCGGCTATGACGTCGTCTTTTCCGATGTGAACGAAACGCTCGTCAAGGCGCTGCGGGAGCGCGGCTCCTATACGGTGACGCTCGCGGATGAAGGCGGAGAAGCCGTCGAGGTGACCGGAGTGTCGGCGATCGACGGGCGCGACGCCGCAGCTGTGGCTGAAGCGGTCGCCTCGGCGGACCTCGTCACGACGGCGGTCGGCGTGCCGATCCTGAAGCATATCGCTCCCGGCATCGCGGACGGATTGAAGCTGCGCATGGAGCGCGGCGCGTCTCCTCTGCATGTGATCGCCTGCGAGAACGCGATCGGCGCCAGCACGCTGCTCAAAGAGCATGTCTACGCTTTGCTCGGTGCTGACAATGCCAAGCGTGCGGAGGCGGCGGCAGCATTCCCCGACTCGGCGGTCGACCGGATCGTGCCCATCCAGCATCATGAGGATCCTCTTGCCGTAACCGTGGAGCCTTTCTACGAATGGGTCGTCAACCGTTCGCAAATGCTGCCCGGATCGCAGGAAATCAGCGGCGTTCATTATGTGGACGATCTCGTTCCTTACATCGAGCGCAAGCTGTTCACGGTGAACACCGGCCACTGCAGCGCGGCGTATGCGGGCTACAACAAAGGCTACGAGACGATCCAGCAGTCGATGCAGGACGAGGAGATCGTGAAGCTTGTCTCGGGCGCGCTGGCGGAGACGGGCGCTATGCTCGTCAAGGCTTACGGATTCGACGAAGGCGAGCATAAGGTCTACATCGATACGATTCTCGACCGCTTCCGCAATCCGTATCTCACCGACGAGGTCGTGCGCGTCGGCCGCTCGCCGATCCGCAAGCTGTCTCCGGACGACCGGCTGATCCGGCCGGCGCTGCGGGCTTTGGAGCAGGGCGGCCATGCGGACTCCCTGGCCGAGGTGATGGCGCTGGCCTTGAAGTTCGACTATGCGGAGGATCCCGAAGCAGCCAAGCTGCAGGAAATGATTGCCTCCGATGGGGCTGCCGCAGCCTTCAGCGAAGTGAGCGGAGTGGAATCCGGCCATCCGCTCGCCGTGAGCGTCATCGAGAAGTACAGCCGGGTATAAAACAGACAGAGACAAACGAGTGCGATAGAGAAAGAAGGAGTTCAGCATGAGCCAACTGATTACTGGAGTAGCCGCATCGCCCGGCATCGCGATTGCGAAGGCGTACCGCCTTCAGCAGTCGGAGTCGGTTCCGCCGCGCAAGACTGCCGGGGATGCCGGAGCGGAGAAGCAGCGGCTGAAGGAGGCCGTCGAGGCGGCACGGGTCGATATCGACCGCATTCGGGAGCGTACGCTGGAGAAGCTCGGAGCGCAGAAGGCGGAAATATTCGAAGCCCATCTGTTCCTGCTCGACGATCCCGACCTGATTGACGCTGCGATGGACATGATCGACAGCGATGGAGTGGATGCCGCTTATGCGCTGCATGAAGTGTCCTCGTCCATCGTCGAGGTGCTCCGATCGATGGACAACGAGCTGCTGAGGGAACGCGCCGCGGACGTGAAGGACGTCGCCGGGCGGGTCATCAGCAAGCTGGAGGGACGCGAGCACAGCGCGCTGTCGGAGCTGGACGAGGAGACGATTCTGATTGCGAACGATCTTACGCCGTCCGATACGGCTCAGCTCGATCTCGATTACGTGCGCGGCTTCGTGACGGAGATCGGCAGCCGCACTTCCCATTCTGCGATCATGGCCCGTTCCCTGGAGCTTCCCGCCGTCGTAGGGGCAGGAACTGCCGCCGCAGGAATCGAGTCCGGAACCATCGTCATTCTGGATGCGGTGGAAGGCAAGGTGATCGTGGCTCCTTCCGATTCCCAGCTTCAGGACTATCAGGCCCGCAAGCGGGAATACGAGGACTACAAGCTGCGCATGCAGCAGTTCGTGAACCGTCCTTCCGTCACGACCGACGGCCATGAGGTGGAGCTGGCCAGCAACATCGGCGGCGTCGAGGATCTGGAGAAGGTGCTGGCGAACGGCTCGGACGGCATCGGATTGTTCCGGACGGAGTTCCTTTATATGGGCCGTTCGACGTTCCCGTCCGAGGAGGAGCAGTTCACCGTCTACAAGCATGTGCTGGAGAAAATGAACGGCAAGCGCGTCGTCATCCGCACGCTCGACATCGGCGGAGACAAGGAGCTTCCTTACTTGACGCTGCCTAAGGAAGCGAATCCGTTCCTCGGCCTTCGCGCCGTCCGGCTCTGCCTGGAGCGGCAGGATCTGTTCCGCGCCCAGCTTCGCGCGCTGCTGAGGGCGAGCGCCCACGGAAAGCTGGCGATCATGTTCCCGATGATCGCTGTCGTCAGCGAGCTTCGCGAAGCGAAGCGCATCCTGGCGGAGGAGCGGGCTTCGCTGGAGTCCGAGGGCGTGCCGGTATCCAATTCGCTTGAGGTCGGAATCATGATCGAGATTCCGGCAGCGGCGCTCAATGCCGAAGCGCTTGCGAAAGAAGTGGACTTTTTCAGCATCGGCACGAACGATCTCATCCAATACACGATGGCGGCAGACCGCATGAACGAATCGGTCGCTTATCTGTACCAGCCGCATCATCCATCCATCCTGAGGCTGGTGAACATGGTCATTCAAGCCGCGAAAAAGCATGGCAAATGGGCCGGCATGTGCGGCGAGATGGCCGGCGATTCGGCAGCGATCCCGCTGCTGCTCGGCATGGGCTTGCATGAATTCAGCATGAGCGCCTCCTCGGTGCTGCCGGCGCGCGAGCTGGTGTCGCGCCTGTCGCAGCAGGAATGGGCCGTGCTGGCCGAAGAAGCTCTCGGCATGGACTCGCAGCAGGAAGTGCTCGATTTTGTCAACCAACAACTAAGGAGTGAAGCATAATCATGGCAACCGGAACTTTCACCGTCATTCATCCGCAGGGCTTCCATGCCCGTCCGTCCAAGCTGTTCGTCGAGAAGGCAAGCTCTTTTCCTTGCAAGGTGACGCTGCATAAGGGCAGCAAGAAAGCCAACGGCAAAAGCTCTCTCGGTCTTTTGACGCTCGGCATCGCCGCAGGCGACGAGATTACGGTGGAAACCGAAGGGGAGCAGGAAGAGCAGGCGCTGCAGGAGCTTGGCGCGATGCTGACGAAGATTTACGAGGAATAGATTATCCTGCGAAACGCATACAGGCCGTATGGCAACGCCGCTTGAGAGCGGCTGTCGCCATACGGCTTTTTTTCATTTCGCTGCATTAGAAGGATGCTCGATGACATCGGCTTCATATGGAATCATCGAATAATAAACGGACTTTTCAAAAAATGAATTCCTGCCGAAAGGGGGAAGGGGGTGAAATAAACGTACACTAAATCCAAATCAAACAGGTCCGCGACCATAGTCATTCTTTTCTTGAGTTATATTCCTGCATTTCAAAGAATAAACTGAATTCAATGCCTTGTCATTCAAGCGATGCCGATGCCGGCGAAATTTAATGCTTTCTTAAGAGTCGCTTAAACCGGGCTTAACCTATGCCCGTTACAATGAAGGTATATAAGCGGCGTGTCCGGGCATCCGGACGCCGGCGAAAGGCGGTATGAACGTGGACCAAAGACAAGGAGCTGATCTCCCGGCTGTCAACGCTGCGGCGAGGACTTCAAGGAGCGACCGCAAATCCAGGCAAGCCCGGCTCATCGCAGCCAGCGCTCTGCTGCTGATGCTGTCGATGAGCAGCGCGATGTCCGTCCCTTCCCGCGCGAATGCATCGGCAGCCGTGCTGGAGAAGACGCAGTCCGACCGGATCGACGCAAGCCGCATAGGGTGGACGGCGGCTGCCGCGCAAGCGGCGGGACTGCCTGTGGACCAGCTTGTGGAGCGGCTGAGGAACGGAGAGACGCCGGCCGAAGCGGCCAGCTTGTCCGGCAGCGCGGAGGACGCCGTCATCCGGGGCGTCTACCAGCCATGGGAGGCGGAGCTGGAGCGTCAGATCTCCGCAGGGGAACTGACCGAGACTCAGGCAGCCGCTCAAAAAAGGGCTCTCCTGACCGCGGCGCGCGGGCTTGTCACCGGCGAGTGGAGCTGAAAAAGGAACAAGCCTGAGAGAGAATCCGGCCATGAGCCAGCGTCTGCATAGGCGGAAGGAAGCTGAGCGAATCGACGCTATCAGCGATCAGCTAGCATGACAGCTCGTTCCATTGCTCCAGCGAGAGCTTGTCCGTTATATCCCTCATTGTTTCGGGTACTTCCAAGGCGCACATGAACTCCAGGCTGTTGCCATCCGGATTGTTGAAATTTGCTTCGCTCTGCCAATAAGCGCATGAAAAAACCGCCCGAGCCGGGCGGTTTTTTCATGCGCTATTTTGCTTAAGCGTAGCGCTGCTTCCAATTAAGAAGCTCTGCGCATGCTTCCGAGAATAAGGCTGACGATCGCGACAAGCACGATAGCTCCGATCAAAGCCGGAATGAAGTAGAAGCCTCCAACGACAGGACCCCATTCGCCAATCAGCATGGAACCGAGCCAAGCGCCGACAAAACCTGCGATGATGTTTCCGATAATGCCGCCTGGAACGTCGCGGCCAACTAACATGCCCGCCAGCCAGCCGATGATGCCTCCTACAATCAATGCCCATAACCATGCCATGATGATTTCCTCCCTTTTCTTCTTTCAGTGTCGTGTTTCCCTCATGCCAATAAGTAACCTCTCCCGCGAATTTAGAATCAGGCTGCCCGAGAGTCATTTCGGAATTTGCCCAGACGGACGTGCCGTGAATCCCGGTCTCTATTCCACCTATATAGAAGAAGCGAAAGAATGATGATGGGCCCAAAGAACTATTTCTATAGTCGTATATACATTATGAAATGGTTCGATCCGAATAATCTAGTAAACAAAAACCCGCTACTTGCGAACTACAACATGATATATTGATAGTTCGATAGATACATAACAGGCGAGGCCGCGGGCTCAAACGGAGGTTATCGGAATGAAGATTATTCGCTCAGCATTCAAAGGATGGTTCAGAGGGATCGCCGCCGCAGCTGCGGCAGCCGCATGGATCGCAGCTCCCGTGCAGGCTTCCGCTGCGTCGGAGCCTGCGGCTGCAGCCGCCGTTTATGCCGCAGGAGGCGCCTATGCGGCCGATTCCTTCGAGGAAGCGGGGTCCATCGTCTACGGCGTCATGAAGCAGGCGTACGGGACTTCCGTCACGGTCAACTATACAGGCGACACCTCCGATTTGGCCAAGCAGCTGGACAAGCTGTTCAAGCAGGTCGGAAGCAAGGACGACTACATGCGCTTTGTATTGAAAAAAATGAGCTGGAGCTGGACGAGCACCAGGAATCAGGCCTCCATCACGTTCAAGATGGAGTATTGGGAAACAGCCGAGCAGAGCGAATACGTCCGCAAAACGGCGAAGGAAGCCGTCGATTCGCTGGTGAAGCCGGGCATGACGGACAGGCAGCTGGTGAAAGCGATCCACGACTGGGTGATCGGCCGGTTCGCCTATGATTATTCGCTCTCCAGCCATTCCGCTTACGACGGCCTGGCGAAGGGCGGGAGCACTGTATGCCAGGGCTATGCTCTGATGACGCAGCGGATGCTCGAAGCGGCTGGATTCGACAGCCGGATCGTATACGGGGACTCCAAGGGATCCAAGCATGTATGGAATCTGGTCAAGCTGGGAGATTCGTGGCTCCACCTGGACACGACCCTTGACGAGGGCGGCGCCGCCAAGCCGGGAACGGCTTACCTGCTTGTGTCGGACGACGCGATCAGCAAGGATCACAGCTGGGTCCGTTCCGAGTATCCGGCGGCAAGAGGATGAAAAAAGGAAGTTTATTCCTCTGCTGAAATCGCTTTATGGCTTTCCCTTTCCTATGCGGAATGGTAAGATGGACGCATGATAGGAGGATGCGTGCATGACGACAAACCATGATACCGAAGACAAGCAGGCAGCTCCGGGAACCGAAGTTCCTGAAGGACAGCCCGGACTTACCGAAACCGAATTGATGAACATGATATCGGCGCTCTACCAGCATGGAGAGACGGCGCTTAGAACGTTTTACCAGGATGAATACGAAGTGGGCGGGCAGGTCATCAGCCACCCGATGTACGGACCTCTCGTCATGTACAGGCTGACGGATCCTAACGGCAACTTGTATACATGCGGATTTTTCATGAACGAGCTCGTCCAGAACTTCCAGAAAAACGAAGACCCGGCCTTATGGCTGTCTTCTTTCTTCGTGGATATACTAAGGGGAGAACGCAGCAGGCTCGTACCGCCTCCGCCTCAAAACGAAGACGAAGCGAAGTTCCTGTTCGATCAGGTCATCGTCCCGCATATCGCCAAGACGGTCCGCGAGGAGTTCGCTCCGGAGCCGGTTCATGTCGATATCGATGTCCATCCCGAGCATGGGCCGGTTGTCGAAGCCGGGTTCCCTTCGATCACCGACGGGAACAACGTTGTCGCCCTGCCGTTCCATTACCTGCTGGCGCTCCATCTGCTCAACCGGGATACGGCGGATCCGCTTGTCACCGGCATGTACAAGATCCGCGAGGAACATGGACTGGATACGTAATCGAACGTCTGCACGCAAGTGCGGATGCAAGGCGGGCAGGTGCGGATCAGCGATCCGCGCCTGCCTCTTTTTTCAAGACAAAACCATTTATTCCTATCCGTTGACACGGATATGTGACGATGTTACTATACTGTCATCAATGTAGATACAGTTGACGATGAGGAGAGTGCAGAGAATGTCCATCATTCCTGAGCAAAGCAAGGTCCAGCAGCCGGTTATCGATTTTCACACGGTCATCAAGGAACGCCGTTCCGTCCGCAAGTATGACGCTTCCCATAAGCTGACGGATGAGGAAATCCGGGAGCTGCTGTCCGCAGCCGTTTTGGCTCCATCGGGCAGCAACATGCAGCCATGGCGCTTCATCGTCATTACGGATCCGGAATTGAAGCAAAAGCTTCTTCCCGTAGCCTTCAACCAGGAGCAGATCGTTTCTTCCTCCGCCGTCATCGCCGTACTTGTCGATCTGGAGGCCTATAAGCAAGCGCCGCGCATCTATGCCAAGGCGGTCGAGGCCGGATATATGAACGTGGAGACAGCTGACAAGCTGATCGGCAATATGAACAAATTCTACGGCGGGCTCAGCCGGGACCGCGTGCTGCACGGCGCTCTGATCGACGGCGGCCTGGTGTCCCAGCAGCTCATGCTGGCCGCTCGCGCCAGAGGACTGGACACGGTGCCGATGGCTGGCTACAACACGGATCAGTTCCGCGAAATGTTCGGTGTCTCGGAGCGTTATGCCAACGTCATGCTGATCGCTGTCGGCAAGGCAGCCGAGCCGGGCCATCCTACGGTCCGTCTCTCCGTAGACGATGTGACGAGCTGGAACGGATTCCATCAATAACTTTATTCGTTCTTGAAGTTTATTCATTCATGGCTTGGAATGGACCTTCGCCGGCATGCGGCAGGTCCATTTCTTCGTTTAAGGCGAATATCCCCAGGGTAATGAAGGCTCAGGCAGGACAAACCCTTTACCCGAGAGGATGAAATGACTATGGCACAAGAGCAGGAAATCAAGAACGGCGCGGAAGCCTACGACAAAGTCAAGGAAACGATCGGAAATATGGACGAGGGCAAAAAAGAACAGATTCTCGCCAGCTTCGGCGAATTCAAAAGCTATCTGGGCAACCGGATCGATCTGGCGAGGAGAATCGGCCTCGATGAAGAGCAGCTCGCTGTAGCCGCCGAGAAAGTCGCCGATTATCTGGCCAAGCACGAAGAGCCCCGCAACAGCGAGGAGAAGCTGCTGCAGGAGCTGTGGAAGGTCGGCAAGGACGATGAACGCCACAAGCTCGCTCATATGCTGGTCCGCTTGAGCCAGGAGACGAACGAGCCTGTTATCGAGCGCTCCTAGCAGGATGAGAAAGGCATCTGTCCGAGGCTGCATCGCAGCCCGGATCAGATGCCTTTTCGTTTGACCTTCAAGACAAGCCGATTATAGGCAGGATTTGATATGGGTTTTATAATATGTTTACATAGAATAAGTTTACTCATCAAGATTATGGACGGGCAGCAGGCTGGAGCCTGCTCCGGAAAGAAGGACTTGCGTTGGAATTTTGGGTTGGATTGTTGGAATTGATCTTGATCAATATCGTCCTGAGCGGAGACAACGCGGTCGTCGTAGCGATGGCAAGCCGCAAGCTGCCGCCCGAACAGCAAAAAAAGGCGATCCTGTGGGGCAGCATCGGAGCCATCGCATTGCGGGTCATGTTGACGTTCGTGGCGGTGAAGCTGCTTTCGATTCCTTACCTGCAGCTTGCCGGAGCCATCCTGCTCGTCTATATCGCCGTGCAGCTGCTCCAGACCGGAGACAAGGAAGAGGAAATCAAGGCAGGCGGCTCACTGGGCGCGGCGATACGGACGATCGTTCTCGCGGATCTCGTCATGAGCCTCGACAACGTGCTGGCCATGGCAGGCGCAGCGCAAGGCAACTACCTGCTCATCTTCATCGGCCTCGCCATGACGGTTCCCCTCATTATATGGGCAAGCAAGCTGCTCGTCATGATTATGGACAAGTATCCGATCATCGTCATTCTTGGGGCCGCGCTGCTCGGCTACACGGCAGGGGAGATGCTTCTGGACGACAAGGCGGTCGGGGAGAAGCTGTCCGGGCTGTTCGCCTACGCGGACCATGTCATCCCGGTCGTCATCGCCATTGCCGTGCTGATTGCCGGGCGCATCCTGAACAGCCGCCATTCATCGGCGGAACCGAAGCCGGAGGCGGGAGACCGCTGAGCGGACGATCGCGCTGCAAGCCGGATACGGCTTGCGCTGCTTATTCCGGCGGGCTCTGCAGCCAGGAGGAGATCGCGAGCCGTGCTTCGGATGGAACTCCGGCGCCGAGCTTGAGTTCAAGCCGATAGGGCGGAATGCCGTTCAGCGGCAGCAGCAGCATTCGTCCCGGATCCGGCAGAACGCATGTTGCCGCTTGGGCGAAGCGGGGATCCGAAAAGATAGGCACGACAGCCACGCCCAGCCCGGCTGCTGCAAGCGAAGCCGCCATGACGGCATCGGGCACCGCATGCCCTTCTTCCAGATCCAGTCCCCTTGCGGCCGCCCAGGTCAAGATTTGGCTTCGCAGCCGGGTGCCGGCAGCCGGCGCGATCCAGGGCTTGCCGGATTCCAGGGCGGCCTGTGCGGCTTGGATGCCTGCTGCCTGGGCCCATTCACGGGAGACCGCAAGTCTCAGGTCGGCATCGGGAAGGGGCAGCCAGTCTGCATCAGCCGTTTCCTGCCGCTCCCGAATACGAATATCGGCATGCATGCCGGATCCTTCTTCAATACGGAGCCATTCGATTCCGTACCCGGCCGGCTCCAGCGCGAATGCGGCGAATGACGCCATGATGCTGCTGCAAGCAGCGTCCGCGAGCAAGGACAGGCGCTTGTGGCTGCCTCCCCGGAGCCTCATCTCGCGAGCGGCTTCCTCTTGCAGCGCCAGCATCTTCAGCGCGTACCGGTGAAGCCTGCGGCCTGCGTCCGTCAGAAGGATCCGGCCTGTCTTCATTTCGAACAGAGGCATCCCCCATTCTTCCTCCATCGATTTCATATGAAAGGTCACCGTAGGCTGCTTCAGGCCCAGTTCCTGAGCAACCAAGGTGACCTTTTTCAGTTGTTCAATGAGCACGATAATTCTCCATTTGATCAATGTCATGATAAATGACCTCATTCCGGATAGAGTATAGAATAAGTATATCATTTTTAAGGGTATTCATAGAGTGCGTCTATTCAATTTTACAATTGCCTTTACAAACCGAAGATATCCCTTTAACAAGGCGCTTGTACAATAAGTCTTGTGAGGCAGAACAAACTTGGTTCTCGGAAGGGGATTTAAAACGAAATGAAGAAAACGATGTTGGTCCTGATGACGATGGTGCTTGCGCTGACGCTGGCAGCCTGCGGAAGCAAAGCAAACGACAACGGCACGAACAATGCAGCAGGCGGCTCCGAGCTCAGCGGTTCCATCCTGGCAGCAGGCTCGACGGCTATGCAGCCGCTGGTTGAGCAGGTGTCCAAGAAATTCATGGCCGACTCCAAATATTCCAGCATCACGGTTCAAGTCCAAGGCGGCGGCAGCGGCACCGGCCTGACGCAAGTATCCGAAGGCCAAGCCGATATCGGCAACTCCGACATCTTCGCCGGCGAGAAATTCAAAGATGCCGATGCAGCGAAAGCTCAAGAGCTGGTTGATCATCAAGTCGCAGTTGTAGCCATGGCAACGGTCGTGAACAAGGAAGTCGGCATCGACAACCTGACGAAGCAGCAGCTGGTCGACATCTTCACCGGCAAAATCACGAACTGGAAAGACGCCGGCGGCAAAGACGAGAAAATCGTCATCGTCAACCGTCCATCCAGCTCCGGAACGCGCAAGACGTTCGAGAAATACGCTCTTGGAACGGCATCCGAAGACCTTCCCGGCAACATTCAAGAGGATTCCTCCGGCACGGTCAAGAAGCTTGTCGGCGAAACTCCCGGAGCCATCGGCTACCTGGCTCTCTCCTACCTGGACGATTCCGTCAAAACGATCAAGCTTGACGGCGTAGACGCTACGGCCGACAACGTGAAATCCGGTTCCTACCCGGTATGGGCTTACGAGCACATGTACACGAAAGGCGAGCCTAACGAAATCGTGAAAGCTTTCATCGACTACATGCTGAGCGACGACGTTCAAAAAACCGACATCACGGATCTGGGCTACATCTCGATCCACGAGATGCAAGTAAAACGTGACGAAGCAGGCAATATTACGAAATAAGATCAGTTGCGCCAACGGCGCGCTGCAGCAGGCCAAGCGCGCGGAAACCACTTCCGCGCCTTGGCTTTGCGCCATGAAAATGCCAAGGCGTAAGGAGAGATGAGAAATGAACGCCATGAGACAACCTTCCCCGGGCGGCCCCGGAGACGCAAAGCCTGCAGCAGCGCCAGCCCAAGGCAAGCCTGATTCCGCCGGAGCCAAGAAGGGGGGGCCTTCCGCCGGCAATCCAGCTCGGCCGAAGCGTTCCAGACGCAGCCGTACGGCGAGCGAATGGCAAGGCAAAGCCTATACCCTTATTTGCGTAGCCATACTTATTGTTACGATTTTTTCCATGGTCTTTTTCGTCGCATCCAAAGGACTTGCCACCTTCTTCACAAACGGGGTCAGCGTATCGGAGTTCCTGACCGGCATCAAGTGGTCGCCGGACGGCGAGCCGCCTTCTTTTGGCGCGCTTCCGTTCATCACGGGGTCGTTCGCGACATCCATCCTTGCGGCCTGCATCGCGGCGCCGCTCAGCTTCTGCGCGGCCGTCTTCATGACGGAGCTGATGCCGAAGTTCGGCAAACGCTTCATGCAGCCGGTCATCGAGCTGCTCGCCGGCATTCCTTCGGTCGTGTACGGCTTCGTCGGCCTCAGCGTCGTCGTGCCGTTCCTGCGCTCGATCTTCCCCGGACAGGGACTCGGCATCGCGGCGGGCGCGATCGTCCTGTCGATCATGATCCTGCCGACGATCACCTCCATCGCCACGGATTCGTTGTCCAACCTGCCGCGCGGCCTCAAGGAAGGCAGCTATGCGCTCGGAGCCACCCGCTGGCAGACGATTTCCCGCAGCATATTGCCCGCTGTGCTGCCATCGATGCTGACCGGCGTCGTGCTCGGCATCGCCCGCGCGTTCGGCGAGGCGCTTGCGGTCCAGATGGTCATCGGCAACTCGCCGCATATTCCCAGATCCCTGTTCGAATCGGCTTCCACGCTGACGAGCGTCATTACGCTTAGCATGGGCAACACGGTCAAAGACACGGTGCAGAACAACGTTCTTTGGAGCCTGGCTCTCGTCCTGCTCGTCATGACGTTTGTCTTTGTCGGCATTGTACGCCTTCTGGAGAGGAGAGCACGCAGATGAGAATGTCCAACAAAACGGCAGACCGCATCGCGACCGCCGTCTTCTATTTCTTCGCTTTCCTGATCATCGCCGTCCTGGCTTCGCTGATCGGATTCATCCTGTACCGGGGCCTCGGACAGATCAGCTGGCATTTCCTGACCTCTCCTCCAGAGACGTTCAAGACGGGAGGCGGCATCGGGCCGCAGCTCTTCAACTCCTTGTTCCTGCTTGTCCTGACCATGATCATAACGGTTCCCCTCGGCATCGGAGCCGGCATCTATATGGCGGAATATTCCCGTCCGGGACGGTTCACGGACTTCATCCGCCTCGTTGTCGAAGTGCTCTCTTCCTTCCCTTCCATCGTCGTCGGCCTGTTCGGCCTGCTCGTCTTCGTGCAGTATTTCGACCTTAAGTTCTCGCTGCTCGCAGGAGCGCTGGCTCTGACGGTGTTCAACCTGCCGCTCATGGTAAGGATCACCGAGCAAGGCATCCGCGGAGTGCCGCGCGAGCAGAAGGAAGCCGGGCTTGCGCTCGGCCTGACGCGCTGGCATACGATCACCAAGGTGCTGCTGCCGGTATCGCTGCCGACAATTCTGACCGGCACCATCCTCGCTGCAGGCCGCGTCTTCGGCGAAGCGGCGGCGCTGCTGTTCACGGCGGGCATGAGCTCGCCGCGCCTGGACTTCACGGACTGGAATCCGCTCAGCCCGGTATCGCCTCTCAATCCGCTGAGGCCTGCCGAGACGCTGGCGGTCCACATCTGGAAAATCAACAGCGAGGGCGTCGCGCCCGATGCGGCGCAGATCGCCGCCGGCGCCTCGGCGGTGCTCATTCTGACCGTGCTGCTGTTCAACCTCGGGTCGCGCTGGCTGGGCCGCTTCCTATACCGCAAGCTGACCGCATCTCGTTAATCTCATCTGAGGAGGCTATATTCCATGGCATTGTCTACACAGTCGGCCCCCGGGGCCCGTGCAGAGGAACACGCCGGGACGGATGCGCTTAGCGCGGATAACCTGAGCGTATTTTACGGGGATAAGGAAGCGGTGAAGAAGGTCAGCCTGCGCTTCGCCAAGGGAAGCGTCAACGCCTTGATCGGGCCTTCCGGCTGCGGCAAGTCGACGTTCCTGCGCAGCCTGAACCGGATGAACGACACCATTCCCGACGCCCGCATGACTGGGAGCATCTGGTTCGACGGAGCGGATATCAACGCTCCCGGCACCGATGTCGTCTCCTTGCGGCAGCGGATCGGAATGGTGTGGCAGAAGCCCAATCCGTTCTACAAGTCCATCTACGAGAACATCGCCTTCGGTCCGCGCTATCATGGCGTGAAGAAGAAGCGCGAGCTGGACGAGATCGTGGAATCCTGCCTGCGGCGTACGGCTCTGTGGGAGGAGACGAAGGATCGTCTCCACCAGTCCGCGCTGTCGCTGTCCGGCGGCCAGCAGCAGCGTCTGTGCATCGCCCGCACGCTGTCGGTCGAGCCGGAAGTGCTGCTGATGGATGAGCCGGCGTCGGCACTGGATCCCGTCTCCACGTCCAAGATCGAAGAGCTGATCTCGGAGCTGAAGCAGGAATACTGCATCGTCATCGTCACGCACAACATGGCCCAAGCGGCCCGTGTGTCGGACAAGACCGCATTCTTTTATATGGGCAACCTGATCGAGCACAACGATACGAACATCATTTTCACGAATCCGGAAAACAAGCAGACCGACGATTACATCTCGGGCCGCTTCGGCTAAGATTCCAAGACGAATGGGAGCAGGGGACACTATGAACCAGGTAATGGAGATCGACCGTCTTAATTTGCATTATGGAGACTTTCACGCCCTGAAGGAGATCAATCTCGGCATTCCCGAAAAAACCGTGACGGCCTTCATCGGACCGTCCGGCTGCGGCAAATCCACCTTCCTCCGCACGCTGAACCGGATGAACGACCTCGTGCCCGGCGTTCAGATCGGCGGCAGCGTCAAGCTGGACGGACAGGATATCTACGGCGCGGACACCGACGTGGAAGTGCTCCGCAAGCGTGTCGGCATGGTGTTCCAGCAGCCCAATCCTTTTCCCAAGTCGATCTTCGACAATGTCGCCTATGGTCCGCGCCTGCATGGCATCCGGGACAAATCCCGCCTGAACGATATCGTCGAGCGCAGCCTGCGCGGCGCCTCGCTGTGGGAGGAAGTGAAGGATCTGCTCGGCAAGTCCGCGCTGAGCCTCTCGGGCGGACAGCAGCAGCGGCTGTGCATCGCGCGCGCTCTGGCCGTGGAGCCTGAGGTGCTGCTCATGGACGAGGCTACGTCCGCTCTGGACCCGATCTCGACGCTCAAGATCGAGGAGCTCGTCCGCGAGCTCAAGAAAGAGTATACGATCGTCATGGTGACGCACAACATGCATCAGGCGGCCAGGGTTTCCGACCGCACGGTATTCTTCCTCAATGGAGAGCTCGTGGAAGCGGAAGAGACGGAGAAGCTGTTCTCCAATCCTACGGATGCGCGGACGGAAGACTATATTACAGGGCGATTCGGTTAAGGCTGAAGCCGGGAGAGGGAGAGAGAGAACGTGATCAAACGCAAGGAGCTTGACGAAGGACTGGATCAATTGAAGGCCATGCTGGTCGAAATGGGAGACCATGTCGAATCGGCGCTGACCAAATCCATGCATTCCCTCATCCATATCAATGCCAAGGAAGCGGCTCAGATCATCCAGGAGGATCCGGAGCTGAACCGCCTGGAGGAGAAGATCACCGAGCTCGGCTCCAAGCTGATCGCGACGCAGCAGCCGGTCGCCAAGGACCTGCGCCGCATTCTCGTGGCGTTCCGGATCTCGGGAGACCTGGAGCGTATGGGCGATCTGTCCGTCGACATCGCCAAGGTCGTCATGCGACTGGACGGCCAAGAGCTGATCAAGCCGCTGATCGACCTGCCGCGCATGGCGGAGACCGTGCAGACGATGATTTTCGAATCCATCCAGTCCTACGTGCAGGAGAATGTGGATCTGGCCTACAAGATGGCGAAGGACGACGACATCGTCGATGCCCTCTATTCGCAGATCATCCGGGAGATGTTCACGATCATGGTCGAGAATCCCCGTACGATCAACCAAGCGATGCTGCTCAGCTTTGTCGGCCGCTATATCGAACGGATCGCCGACCATGCAACGAACATCGGCGAGAGCGTCACTTACCTCGTTACGGGCAAGCGCCCGGATTTGAACGTATGATGTCCCGAGCCCCCCGCTTTCATGCGGGGGGCTTTGTGACTTATAGAGACATCGAGGAAGCCATCCAGCATGTCAACGAGCGGGACGCTCGAATAAAAACAAAGAACAGCCTGCACAATCGTGCAGGCTGTTTGCTTTGCGCATGGCTTCAACGGCTGCTCAGATGCTCCTTCAATCGGCCTGGATAATCGGTGATGATGCCCGTCACTCCGACGGAGACTAGCCGGTCCCACTCGGCAGGATGATTGGCCGTGTAAGGATAGATGCGGAGCCCTGCGGCGATGGCATCCCCGGCATCCTTGGCTCCGATGAGGCCGTGATGCGGATGGAGCGACCATACCTCCGTCTCCAGCAGAGCCGCATAGGAGGCATGATGGATGAGATCGGCGGCATACAGCAGTCCGATGCGGAGCTCCGGCTCCGCCTGTTTCAGCCTGAGCAGCAGCTTGTGGTCGAAGGAGGACACGACGGTGCGTTCCAGGCGATTGCCGCCGCGGAGGTAGTCCAGCAGAACTTCGTCGAGCAGCGCGCCTCCGGCATCCTTGACTTCAACGTTGATTTCGATGTGCGGCGGAAGGAGGTCGTAGACTTCCTCCAGAAACGGCACCCTTTCCCCGGCAAACGAAGGCGAGAACCAGCTCCCGGCGTCCGCCCCGCGGATGGCGTCCGAATGCAGCGAGCGGATCGCTCCGGTGCGGTCCGTCGTTCGGTCGAGCGTATCGTCATGGCAGACGATGAGCTTGCCGTCCTCCGACAAGTGAATGTCCAGCTCCACCATATGGCTCCCCTGCTCGGCCGCAAGCCTGAAGCTCGCCAGCGTGTTCTCGGGCGCCTCCCCGGCTGCGCCTCTATGCCCGATCACGATCGGGCTGCCTGCATTTCCGTCCAGCTCGATTTCTCCTGTCATCCTCTTGTTCCCTCCCAGTGTGGCTCCGTTCCGGCAGAAGCCGCTTTCGGCGATCCCGTTCGCCATCATTATATGCCGTCTCTGAAAGCCTGTCTCCCATGGATTTGAAATCTAAAGAAATCTTTAGAAAGAGATGCCTGCCATCAGGCAAGCGTTATGGCCTTTCCTAATCTTAATAAATTGCTGACATAGGGGTTACAAAAGGGCGTTATCGTTGGAGTTGCCAAGCCGACTCCGGCCATGCAATCTCTTGAAAGGGCGGTGGCAATCACCCATGGACTCATCCCTCTATAAGGACAAGCCTGAACCGGTCTTGTCCCCGGTCTCCGAGGCTGGTACCCCGATCGCCGCAGCCAGACTGAGGCGGATGCGGGAGCAGCTGCTCGGTTACTTGTTTCTGGCGCCGAGCCTGGCCGTATTCACCTTGTTTCTCTTTTATCCGATGGCCCGCTCGGTCTATCTGAGCTTTCAGCTTACCGATCCCCGCGGCAGGGTCGCCGCTTATGCGGGCTGGGACAATTATTCGCGGATGATGGAATCGTCCGCATTCTGGAACAGCCTCTGGATTACCGTCAAGTTCACGCTGCTCACCGTGCCGGCCGGGCTTGCTCTCGGCTTGCTGTGCGCAAGCCTCGTCCATGCCGCGGGCAGGGGCAGCAAGCTTTTCCGCTTCGTCTTCTCGGTTCCGCTCGCCCTCTCTGTCGGCACGGCATCCATCCTGTGGATGATTCTCTATCATCCCACTCTCGGCATGCTCAATTACTTGCTGGGCCAGGTCGGCATCGCGCCGATCCAGTGGCTGACCGATCCGTCCGCAGCGCTCGGTTCCGTCTCGCTCATGACGATATGGATGAACTCCGGGTTTCCGTTCGTCCTCCTGCTGGCCGCTATCCAAGGGCTCGACAACGATGTCATGGACAGCTCGCGGATCGACGGCGCATCGATGTGGAGAACGTTTTTCTCGATCAAGCTGCCGCTGCTGTCGCCGACGCTGTTCTTTCTTGCGGTCGTCTCGATCATGAGCGCCTTCCAATCGTTCGGCCAGGTCAACATCCTGACCCGCGGCGGCCCTGCCGGCTCTACGGATGTGCTGGTGTACTCCATCTATCGCGAAGCTTTCGTCAACTACCAGTTCGGCACCGGGAGCGCTCTGGCGATCGTCCTGTTCGCCCTTATGCTCCTGCTGACGGCGGTTCAATTCCTCGTACT
The DNA here is from genome assembly GCF_000469945.2 of Paenibacillus sp. P22. NCBI lineage: Bacteria > Bacillati > Bacillota > Bacilli > Caryophanales > Paenibacillaceae > Paenibacillus > Paenibacillus sp. P22. The sequence goes on from NZ_CBRA020000049.1 coordinate 19,288, forward strand.
TGGAAAGAAGGTGCATTACCAGTGAGGGGATACGGCCATTCGCGCCATCCGGTCCGGCTGTTCAGCCTTTACGGCTCGCTCATCCTGCTGGCGCTGTTCGTGCTGGGACCGCTGCTGTATCTGCTTGCCCAGAGCTTCATGACTCCGGCCGAAGCGGGTCAGTATCCGCCCAAGCTGCTTCCGTCCGGCTTGTACACCGGCGGGCTCAAAAACGCGATTGAAACGGTGCCGATCTTCGGCTTCATCGTCAACAGCTTTGTTCTGGCGATCGCCATCATGGTGCTTCAGGTGCTGACGGCGGCGCTGGCCGCCTACGCATTCGTCTACATCCGGTTCTCGGGAAGCCGATTCTGGTTCGCGCTGTTCATCAGCACGATGATGATTCCGTGGGAAGTGACGATCATCCCGAATTATTTGACGGTCAAAAGCTGGGGATGGCTTGATTCTTTCCAAGGGCTCATCGTGCCCTTCGCGGCTTCGGCATTCGGCGTGTTCCTGCTCCGCCAGTTTTTCCTGCAGCTGCCGCGCGAGCTGTTCGAGGCGGCGCGCATCGACGGCTGCGGGCATTTCCGCCACTTCGTCTCCGTCGTCCTGCCGTTGTCCGGGCCTGCTGCCGCATCGCTGGCCGTATATGTATTCCTGAACGGCTGGAACCAGTACCTGTGGCCGCTGCTCATCACGAGCAGCGATGCCATGCGGACGGTTCAGATCGGAATCGCGATGCTCCAGTTCGAGGAGCTGACGAGCTGGAATCTGGTGCTCTGCGGAGTGGCGCTTGTCCTGGTGCCGTCCCTCGTGCTGCTGGCGCTTGGCCTCAAGCCGCTCGTGCGGGGAATTACAGCCGGAGCGGTCAAGGGCTGATTCCAGTCCTCATACGGGTATTCGTCCTTCGGGACTTGCCATATATACAAATATTGATTCAAAGGGAGAGAAATCCAACCATGGTCAAACGCAATTGGAAAATGGCGCTGCCTGTGGCGGCTATGCTCGTGCTGCCTCTGTCTGCCTGCGCATCGAATCCGAGCAACGGCGGAACTAGCGCCGATCCGGCGCCAACCGCCGCGGCTTCCAATACGGACGCCGCCGCGAATGCGGGCGGAGCTTCCACGGAGCCTGCCAAGGAGCCGGTCAAGGTTGTCTGGTGGCATTCCATGAGCGGCGAGCTCGGCAAGGCTGCGGACAAGCTGGTCAGCGATTTCAACGCCTCGCATCCCGATGTGAAGGTGGAGGGCGTCTTCCAAGGAACCTATGACGAGAGCCTGAACAAGCTGAAGGCTTCGATGGATTCGAAGTCCGGGCCGTCCTTGATCCAGGTGTATGAGATCGGGTCGAGATTCATGATCGATTCCGGCGCCGTGACGCCGGTGCAGCAGTTCATCGACGAGGAAAACTACGACGTGTCCTCCCTGGAGCCGAATATCCGGAGCTATTACACGTTCGACGGCAAGCAGTACTCGATGCCATTCAATACGTCCAACCCGATTCTTTACTATAACAAGGATCTGTTCACAAAAGCGGGACTTGATCCGAACAAGCCGCCTGCAACTTACCAGGAGGTAGCCGACGCGGCCAAGAAGCTGACCGGCGGCGGCGTGACGGGAGCTTCCTTCGCCATCTACGGCTGGTTCGTAGAGCAGCTGCTGGCAAACCAAGGCAAGGACCTCGTCAACAACGGCAACGGCCGCGACAGCGCCGCTACCGAATCGCTCGTAAACCAGGAAGCGGCCGTCAAGACGCTGACCTGGTGGAAGGGCATGGTGGACAACAAGTCCGCGCTGAATCTCGGACGCAAGACGGACGACACGAAAAAAGCGTTCCTGGCCGGCCAGATCGGCATGACGCTGGATTCGACGGCTTCGCTGCGCGGCATCGTCGACGGCGCCGCAGGCAAATTCGAAGTCGGCACGGCCTTCCTGCCGAAGCCGGATGCATCCACCGAAGGCGGCGTTGTCGTCGGCGGCGCAAGCCTGTGGGTTCTGAACAACAAGCCGGCCGAGGAGCAGAAGGCTGCCTGGGAGTTCATCAAGTATTTGGCCGAGCCGGCTGTACAAGCAGAGTGGCACATCAACACCGGCTACTTCCCGATTACGACGAAAGCGTACGACGAGCAGATCGTCAAGGACAATCTGGCGAAGTATCCGCAGTTCCAGACGGCTGTAGACCAGCTGCATGCCTCCAAGGCGGGCACGGCCAGCCAAGGCGCCGTCATGGGCGTCTTCCCGGAAGCGCGCCAGACGGTGGAAGGCGCGATCGAGGAAGCGTTCACGGGCAAGAAGGACGTCAAGGCCGCGCTTGACGATGCGGCGAAGCAGATTACCGAGAAGATCGGCATCTACAACAAGACGGTAGCCAAATAAGGAGCGAAAGCTTCCGAACAATCAAACAGCCCCGGGATCGACGAGCCCGGGGCTGTTTTTTATCGTCCTGGATGGGTTTGGCGCTCGCTTTTGACGGTTTTGAACCGAGACGGATAGAGGCTGGATGCTGTTCAGGCTTCATAGAGCGAGGAATAGAAATCCGATTCCGAAAAGTTCGAGCCGATCGAATCGGGAGCGTCCCGTCCGGGAATCGGAGTGCCGTTTATGGTATGATGGAAGCAACCATGAACAGGACGAGGTGCCCAATGGACAAGTGGATATTGATCGACGGCAACAGTATTGCCAACCGGGCTTTCTACGCCATGCCGCCGCTGACGAACGCAGCGGGATTACATACGAACGCCGTATACGGCTTCACGACGATGCTGCTCAAGGTTCTTGAGGAGGAGAAGCCGACGCATGTGCTCGTCGCCTTCGACGCCGGCAAGGTGACGTTCCGCACCGAGAGCTTCGCGGAGTACAAGGGAACCCGCCAGAAGACGCCATCCGAGCTGTCGGAGCAGTTCCCGCTGATCAAGGAGGTCGTGGCCGCGTTCGGCATCAAGCAGTTCGAGCTGAGCGGATACGAAGCGGATGACATCATCGGGACGATGACCCGTCTGGCGGACGAGAAGGGGGTCAAGACAATCGTCGTGTCCGGAGACAAGGACATGCTCCAGCTGGCCTCCGAGCAGGTGACGATCGCCGTGACGCGCAAGGGCGTCAGCGAGACGGAGCTCTACGATCCCGCCGCCGTCAAGGAGCGCTACGGCCTCGTACCGAGCCAGATCATCGACCTCAAGGGCTTGATGGGCGATACGTCCGACAACATTCCGGGCATTCCGGGAGTCGGGGAGAAGACCGCGCTCAAGCTTCTGCATGAATACGGCACCGTCGAAGGCGTGCTGGAGCATTCCGGCGAGCTGAAGGGCAAGCTCAAGGAGCGGGTGGAAGAGAATCGGGAAGCCGCGCTCATGAGCAAGCAGCTGGCGACGATCTTCCGGGAGGTTCCTCTCGAGGAAGGAACGGCGGAGTTTTCTTATAGCGGCTTCGAGCCTTCCGTACTGGCCGATGTGTTCGGCCGGCTGGAATTCCGCTCGCTGATGGAGAGGCTCGACCTGTCGGCCGGAGGGGGAGCGGCGGATGCGGCTCCGAGCCGGGAACTGGCCGTCGTTCCGGTCGAGATCGGGGATACGGAAGCCAGGTCGGCGCTGGAAGCCGCGCTGGATGAATCCGGAGGCTTTTTCCTGGAATCGCACGGGGACAACCCCCATCATGCCGATATTCTCGGAGCGGCTTATGCCGTGGAGGACCAGGTGTTCGTCATGGATGCGGAATGGCTCTCGAGCGCGGACGCGGACGGGTTCAAAAGCTGGCTGGCCGATCCGTCCCGGCCCAAGACCGGCTGCGATCTGCATCGTGCGGAGCTCGTCCTGAACCGGATCGGCGTCCATCTGCAGGGAGCCGGCTTCGACATCGTGCTGGCCGCCTACCTGCTCGACCCGACGGATACCGACCAGAGCGTCACCGGCATCGCCGCCCGCAGCGGCCTTCCATCCGTCCCTTCGGACGAGTCGGTCTACGGCAAAGGCGCCAAGTTCAAGGTGCCGGACAAGGAGACGCTGTACGCCCACCTGGCAGCGAAGGCCGAAGCCGTGCGCTCGCTTGCGCCGCTGCAGCGCGAGAAGCTGGAGCAGAGCGGCATGAACCGTCTCTACTTCGAGCTGGAGCAGCCGCTGTCCGGCGTGCTGGCGGACATGGAGAAGCTCGGCATCTGCGCGGATGCCGGCGCGATCCGCGAGCTGGGCCGGGAGCTCGAGAAGGGCATCACCGCCGACATGGCCGAGATTTACCGCCTGGCGGGCACGGAATTCAACATCAACTCTCCGAAGCAGCTTGGGGAGATTCTGTTCGACCGTCTGGGACTTCCCGTCATGAAGAAGACCAAGACCGGCTATTCCACGGACGCCGATGTGCTGGAGAAGCTGGAGCCCTACCATGAAATCATTCCGCTCATCCTTCATTTCCGCCAGCTCCACAAGCTGCAGTCCACCTACGTGGAGGGCCTGCTCAAGGAAATCCGCGAGGACAGCGGCAGGATCCATACGTACTACCGGCAGACGATCGCGGCTACGGGCCGGCTGAGCAGCCAGTTCCCGAATCTGCAGAATATCCCGATCCGCCTGGAGGAGGGACGCAAGATCCGCAAGGCGTTCGTGCCTTCCGAGCCGGGCTGGAGCATTCTGGCGGCCGACTACTCGCAGATCGAGCTTCGAGTGCTGGCCCATATATCAGGCGACGAAGGGCTGACCGAGGCCTTTACGCATGACATGGACATCCATACGAAGACGGCCATGGACGTATTCGGCGTGCAGGAGTCCGAGGTGGATTCCAACATGCGGCGCTCGGCGAAGGCGGTCAACTTCGGCATCGTGTACGGAATCAGCGACTTCGGCTTGTCCCAGAACCTGAACATCACCCGCAAGGAAGCGTCGCGGTTCATCGAGCAGTACTTCGAGGCGTTCAAGGGCGTGCGCAAATACATGGACGATATCGTCCTGGAGGCGCGCAAGGACGGTTATGTGAAGACGCTGCTGGAGCGCCGCCGCTATTTGCCGGAGATCAAGGCGTCGAACTTCAACCTTCGCTCGTTCGCCGAGCGGACCGCGATGAACACGCCGATCCAGGGAACGGCGGCCGACATCATCAAGCTGGCGATGGTGAAAATGCAGGAGCGGCTCCGGACCGACGGCCTGAAGAGCCGCATGCTTCTGCAGGTGCACGATGAATTGGTGTTCGAAGTGCCGCCGGAGGAGCTGGAGACGATGAAAAAGCTCGTTCCGGAAGTGATGGAGAGCGCCTTGGAGCTGAATGTGCCGCTGAAGGCCGAAGTCAGCTTCGGAGCCAACTGGTACGAGGCGAAGTAGCCTCCGTGCAGTCAGAATCTGCGCAATGCGCCGCCAGGATGGTTCCGGTATAATAGAAGCCGAAGAGGTGATGACATCATGCCGGAATTGCCGGAGGTAGAAACGGTAACCCGAACGCTCAATATTCTCGCGGGAGGCAAGACGATCGAGAAGGTCGTCGTCAGTCTGCCGCGCATCATACAGCGCCCCAAGGAGCCCGAAGACTTCGAGGCCGCCCTTGAGGGACATACAATTCTGAATGTGGAACGCCGGGGCAAGTTCATCCGTTTTGTTCTGGACGGGCTTGTGCTCGTTTCCCATCTGCGCATGGAGGGCAAGTACGGCCTGCATGACGCCGAGGACGAAGTGGCGAAGCATACGCATGTGCGCTTCCGCTTCACGGACGGAACCGAGCTGCGGTACAAGGACGTCCGCCAGTTCGGAACGATGCATCTGTTCAAGCCGGGCGAGGAATTCACGATGCCGCCGCTGCTGAAGCTTGGGCTGGAGCCGCTGAGCGAGGAGTTTACGTACGAGTCGCTGGTGGACAGGCTCGCCAAGCGGACGACGCGCATCAAGCCGCTGCTGCTGAATCAAGAATATATCGTGGGGCTTGGCAATATTTATGTGGATGAGGCGCTGTTCCAGGCCGGCATCCACCCCGAGCTGACGGCGGACCGGCTGAAGCCGGCCCAGTGGAAGCTGCTTCACGCGGCGATCCGCGATACGCTGCAGAGGGCCGTCGATGCGGGAGGCTCCTCCATCAAGTCCTATGTCAACGGACAGGGAGATCCCGGCAAGTTCCAGCATGAGCTGCTTGTGTACGGCCGCAAGAACGAGCCTTGCCGCAACTGCGGCAGGCCGATCGAGAAGAGCGTCGTCGGCGGACGCGGCACGCATACTTGCGCGGCTTGCCAGCCGCTGCCGAAGTCGCGCGTCCGCAAGAGCGGCTGACGGCTGCCCGGGCAGCGTCGAAGCCGGCGTCGGCCGGTGTTGGATGAAGAGACAGGAACAGACGCCCATTCCTTGCATATGATGATCCTAAGTCAAATGCAGGGAGGTAGGGCTGGAACGTGTTCGCCCACATACTGCCGCTGTTGCTCTTGTCATTTGCCGTCAGCGTGGACGGATTCGGTGTAGGAGTCACGTACGGGCTGAGGCGTATCCGCATCCCGATGCTGTCTGTGCTGATCATTACGGGCTGTTCGGGCATCGTCATCCTGCTCGCCATGAAGGTCGGGGCTTGGCTCTCCGGATTCGTATCCCCCGAAGGAGCGAAGCTGATCGGGGCCGCCATCCTGATGCTGATCGGATCTTATACGCTTGTGCAGCAGCTTCGGCGCGGCAAGGAGGACGATGCCAAGCCGGATCCGGGCTCGGCCCGCGACCATCCCAATCCGGCAGCGATGCCGGAGGGCGGCTCGAACGAGGCTCCCTTGCCGCCGGCTGCGGTGCTTACGTTCGAAATCAAAAAGCTTGGCCTCGTCATTCAGATCCTGAAGACGCCTCAAGCCGCCGATATAGACAGCTCCGGGAGCATAAGCCCGGGCGAAGCTCTTCTGCTCGGGTCCGCGTTGTCGCTGGATGCGTTCGGCGCCGGTCTCGGCGCCGCCATGGTCGGCCTCGTGCCTTGGGTGACGGCATGCTGCATCATGCTGGCGAGCGGCCTTTTCCTGGTAGGAGGACTGCGCTTCGGCTTCCGGTTCTCCGGCGTCAACCGAATGAAGGCGCTGAGCTTTCTGCCCGGCGTCCTGCTGCTTTTGATCGGATTCGGCAAACTATGGTAACATCTCCCTATCCCTCCCGCGGCGGAGGGATATTGGGCTTTACAAGAGGTATTTTGGCTGCAAAAAAGGAGGTTCGAATCTCTTGAGAATAGGACTTACAGGCGGGATCGCCAGCGGCAAAAGCACCGTATCCCGCTTTCTGCGCGAAGCGGGAGCCTTCGTATCGGATGCCGACGAGGCGGCCCGGAAGGTTGTTCTGCCCGGAACGCCGGCATTGGACGGCATCGTTGCGGCTTTCGGCCGCAGCCTGCTGCTCCCGGACGGCATGCTCGATCGGGCCGCCATGGGGCGGGTCGTATTCGGAGATCCGGACAAGCTGAGGCAGCTCGAGTCGATCCTGCACCCGGCGATACGCGGATATATGAAGGATGAAATGGACCGCGCCGAGGCGGAATCGCCCGGAAGGCTCATTGTGGCGGATATCCCGCTCTTGTATGAAACGGGACAGGACAAGGCTTACGACGGCGTCCTGGTCGTCCATGTGCCGCATGGGCTGCAGGTCATGCGTCTCATGGAGCGAAACGGCATGGACGAAGCGGAAGCGGAGCGGCGAATCGGCCTGCAAATGAGTCTGGACGAGAAAAAGCGGCGGGCAGACTGGGTCGTCGACAACAGCGGCAGCCTGGAGGATACCCGCGCCCAGATCGTGCGCTGGATGACGGAGCTTCCACCGGCATGAGATGGCTGGCCAAGAAAAGGGTGCTGCTCGTCGTGCTGGCGGGATTCGTCCTCCTGCTTTTCCTCAAGTCCGACTGGATGGGCCGGATGATGTATCCGATCTCTTTCGTCGACGAGATCCAGGCTGGAGCTTCCGATTATGAAGTCGATCCGTATCTCATCGCGGCCATCATCCGCGTGGAATCGAATTTCCATACCGGCAAGGTTTCAAAGAAGGGAGCCGCTGGGGTGATGCAGCTCATGCCCGACACGGCCCAGTGGATCATCGAGACGGCCAAGCTCGAGGCTTTGACCGCGGAGGGTGTGACTTCCGATACGAAGCTCAGCATCCGGGCAGGCTCTTGGTACATACACTCCCTTCATCAGCAGTTCAAGGGCAATTCGGTCGCGGCGGTCGCAGCCTACAACGCGGGCCCAGGCAAAGTGACCAAATGGCTGCAGAACGGGACTTGGGACGGCACGCTCAAAAACCTGAGCAGCATTCCGTACGGAGAGACCCGCCACTATGTACAACGTGTCGATTATTATTATAATAAGTATAGGGATTTGTATCCCGACATGGCCAGCGCGTCAGGCGCTTCAGGCCGGCTCAGCTGAATGCAAAAAAACCCGGAACGCCTCCCGTTGCGGGGGGACGTTGCCGGGCTTTCCGATATCAGGCCAAATTATTTGTATTGACCTGCCAGGGATTGCTCGCCGATCGTTACCAGGCGTTTCGTGATGTAACCACCAAGGGAACCTGCGTCATACGTCGTGAAGTTGCCGTAGTAGCCGTCCTGCGGGATGGCGATACCCAGTTCTTGAGCAACTTCGAATTTCATTTGATCCAGTGCCGCGCTTGCGTTTGGCACGACCAGTTGGTTGCTGCCGCTGTTGTTGTTAGCCATTGTTGTTCACCTCCTCGCTGTTGGTAAAAGTATTATGTGCGGAATTTGCCGGATCATACGGCGAGCTCGGCAATAATTTGTCCGACAGTTCACAAATCCCGCAGCCGCGCGGATATCAGCCGAAAAATAAATGCCATCACACCGAATCAAGGGAGGGAATCCCCATGAAATGCCCATATTGCGAGCATTCCGGAACGAAGGTGCTGGATTCCCGTCCCGCCAACGGGGACAAGTCCATCCGCAGAAGGCGCGAATGCGAGCGCTGCAGCCGCAGGTTCACGACCTTCGAGATGATCGAGGAGACTCCACTGATCGTCATCAAGAAGGATGGAAGCCGGGAGGAGTTCAGCCGGGACAAAATCCTGCGCGGACTCATCCGCGCCTGCGAGAAGCGCCCCGTTCCTGCCGAGAGGCTGGAGGAGATCGTCTCCGAGGTCGAGAAGGAAATCCGCACGACCGCGCAGGCGGAAGTCGAGAGCCGCGATATCGGCGAGATTCTCATGCAGCAGCTGTATCCGGTCGACGAGGTTGCCTATGTGCGCTTCGCCTCGGTGTACCGGCAGTTCAAGGACATCGACATGTTCATGAAGGAGCTGTCCAGCCTGCTGTCCAAAAATCCGGCGGATGCATGATTTGCCGGCAAAATGGAATGACCGAAGCCTGTAGAGCTTCAGTATTCACATCCGTCCGCTGCAATTGCGGCTCAAGTCTGCGCGTTTGGCAGCAGCAAAAAAGCACCCTCGAAGGGTGCTTTTTTCATGGCGGTTCTTATTTTGCGTAGTAGCCGCCGTCGATCGGGAGCTCGACGCCGGTGATGTACGAGGATTCGTCGGAAGCGAGAAACAGGACGCCTTGAGCGATGTCCTCCGGCTTGCCGAGGCGCGGCAGCGGAGTCTGCATCAGGAACCATTGAACCATCTGCTCGTCCTTCATCAGATCGACGGTCATCGGCGTTTCAATGTAGCCCGGGTGAATGGAGTTGGCGCGAATGTTGTGCTTCGCGTAATCGACGGCTGTCGCTTTCGTCAGCATGCGCACGGCGCCTTTGCTGGCGGTGTAAGGGCCGGCGCCGCTGCCGCCTGTCAGGCCGGCGATGGAGGAGATGTTCACAATGGATCCGCCGCCAGCTTCGATCATATGCGGGATGACGTATTTTTGACCGAGGAAGATGCTCGTCACATTGACCGTCATCGTGCGCTCCCAGCGCTCGACGGTCTGATCCAGGAATGGAACGGCGTCGGAGATGCCGGCATTGTTGACGAGAATATTAATCTGTCCGAACTTGGCGATCGCCGCGTCGACGACGGATACCCAGTCCTCTTCGGAGGCAACATTATGCTTGAGGCCAATCGCTTCTCCGCCGAGCGCTTCGATTTCCTTCACGACTTCTTGGATTTTTTCTTCCTGGAGGTCGGTGATGACGACCTTGGCGCCTTCTTTGGCGAACAGAAGGGCGTCCGCTTTGCCCATGCCGCCTGCCGCGCCTGTAATGATGGCTACTTTGCCTTTGAGTCTGTCCATATTTGTATCCTCCCAGTGGGTTTCTTAGGTTTCTCGAATTCGCTTTTGCAGGTGGGCAATCATTTTCTCGTAGGAATGGATCAGAAGATCCAGCTCCTCCGCCGAAAACTCCGTCCACAAGCCATCGGTCAGCTGCAAAAATCGATCTACCAGCCTTTGCTCGGCGGCGCGCCCGGATTCCGTGATGCGAAGATGCACATGCCGCCGATCCTCTTCGCTGACGACCCGCTCGATGTAGCCTTTGTCCACGAGCTTCCCGCTCAGGTTCGTAACGGCCGACGGGGTCACGCCCAGCTTGGCCGCCAGCTCGGAGGAGGTTCTGCTGCCCTCGTGAGCGAGCGTCTGCAGGATGGAGTATTGAGGGGCCGTCATGTTGGCATCCTGCAGCTTGGCGTAGCTGTCGACAATGGTCTGCATATGGAGACTGATCAATTGGGACAGTCGGTCCTGCTGTTTCAGCGGACATCACCTCAGGCATATTGGTTAAGATCATTCAATGGTTAAAACCTTTTAACCATTTCAGTATAGTCCCGATAAAAAGGCGGAGTCAACTTTTTAAAATTAACAGTTGACACTAATTATATGCCCATGGTATGATCTTTCTTGTCGCGGTACTGATTTGTTTGAGAGTGTGAAGAACAAATACATAGTCGAGACCGATCATACGGGGCCTTAGCTCAGCTGGGAGAGCGCATCGCTGGCAGCGATGAGGTCAGGGGTTCGATCCCCCTAGGCTCCATATTAAGAAACACCTCGAAAACCCTTGTATATCAAGGGTTTTCTGCTTTTTAGGGCCTTGGCAGAGGCCTTTTCTTTTTGCCCAGAAGTCGATTTGCTGCCATTTTGGTCCCATTCCTTTTTTGGTACCGTTTTGGACAACAACTTACTTATGAGCTGGTGCCGAAAAGCATAGCACCAATTTTTCCGCCATCTCTTTCTGCTTATTCGGGAGAAGGTGGCTGTACAGGTCCAATGTAGTAGACTGCAGCGATATTGTTCAGTTAGTCGGAAAAAAGTATCTTTATATACTGAAAGTGAGAACCTTAAACTTCGGCTTGTTTAATTCTTGTTCCATTATACTCAACAAAAAGTTCATACCGTCTCTTAAACCATTCAGATGACCTATCCGCGATTTTTGAAATTTTACATGTATGAGTGAATCGGTAGGACGTCCAAATTTTTTTTGGAAATATCCCAGCCTTTATTCCGCTAGGCACACTATTTGATTGTTAGGAATTACAGAGGCAATTGCGGAGGCGAATGATGGATTCGATCGGGTGGAACGGAAAGAAGCGGCCGAAGCCGGAGTGTATATTTCGGACGGCGACTATAACTTTCTGCTCTGGACCTTGCTGCCCAAGAACGTCGGGGAGCGATCCTGGCCGTGCATGCCGGCGGGCGAAAACTTCAATGCGGTCGCGCCGATGCGAAAGGACGGGGGTCAGTATGTCGCCTATGCAGCGTTGAACCGGAGCCGCCATGCCGATCCGGGGTTTGATCTGAATCGTTACGTCACCTTAGGTCCGATGCTTCGCTACGTCGAAGACAGCCCCTTATACTTGTGGCAATTCAATACGCACTGGAGCGACCGCAAGGATTGGCGTCATCTGGATTACCGGGATGTCGAGGTGTGCCATGCGTTCCGGCAAGGCGAACTGCCCGACAACGAAGAAAACCGCGAGTTATATTCGTTTCTGCTGGAGAAGGGCTACATCCGCAAGACGGAGAAAGGGTACAAGTTCAATGCGGTCTGGATGGACTCTCCGCAAACGATGGATCGGCTGAACAAGGCAATGCCGGATTTGTCCGACTTGTATGCGCCCGCTGTCGGCAAGCTCTACGATAAAATGCTCAAGCTGTTCCTGCAAAATCAGCCGAAGCATTTGGAGCCGCAGATTGCCTACATGGTGAGAGGCAATACGGCGGCGGCCGGTTGGTCGCTTATATTTTGTTTGGCCAGCGGATATCGCTATTTACTTCAGGGATAGGGAGTCGAGATAATCGGCAAGTTGATCGAAAGTGCCTTCAAGACCTTGTTGAAGCATTGGAGCCATACCCTTGTAGGCTTCTAGCTCGTCTTCGGATGCGTTCACAGGGCCGCCTTTCAGTGTTAAGGCAGTTTTCCCTTCGTTATCTTCTAGCGTGATGATATTCATCACTTCAAGAGGCCAGCTCGTGCTGAAAGGCGCTCGGATCGTATTGCCTTGTTCATCGGAAAAGGATTGGATAAAGGCCACTTTTTCGGGTTCAACAACATCTTGGTAGGCAAATTTTCCCCACATGACGTGGTGTCCGTCAGGAGACGTCTGATAACCTAAAAATTCGCCACCTGATCGAGCGTCCATTTTGACGACTTCGAGGCTAAACCCCTTTGGTCCCCACCATTTCGCGAAATGTTCCGGCTCTGTCCACGCTTGAAATACGATTTCGCGAGAAGCATCAAATACACGTGTAAATGCAATCTCAAACGATTGATTCTTATTGTTGTTCATGAGAATCCTCCTTGTATTTTGCAGGGAACCTATGCCCTGCAAGATAAATGTGAAAGTTCCGACAATCAGTCCATGCTACAGAGTGCTTGAAGCCTGAACCAGCAGATTGGCCAGGAGGGAGTAATCGGGTGTATCCTCTTTACGGATTTTTATCCATTTTCTCTCTTCCGGTCCTTCAAATCCTTTGGGAAACGTAAGGCCGGTAGCATTCATGATCATGAATACAATGGCATCTTTCGATGGTGAAATAACCGCTGCATAATGTCCATGTTTCAGAAAGTGGGGCTTTTTGTACTGAATGCGTTCCTCGGCTTCTGGAATAACCTGATGTACCATCTGGCGCAGCTGGTTGCTGACCTCGGTTTGCCATGGTTGACTAAGGTTCTCGATAAATGCGGAAACTTCCTCGTTCATCATCTCGTTTGCAGCTCCTTTTCACACGGTGTAGCAGGAAGAGTTAAAGATCTAACGAAGATTTTCACGTTCTCTTGTATGAACTCATCGAGACTGATGCCAGAATAATTGGTTCCAGCTTCCAAATCGTTCATGAACGCGCCATATTGAGCCATCATGAATGTAAATGCTTGCATGATGGGGTTCGGGCAAGCAATTTTTCCTTTTTCGCTCATTGCAATGAAGTAATCTGTCAGAAACGTCAATAGTTGGCGGGGATGCTGCAGTCGACGTTCTTTAAAGCCAGGGATATGGACCTCATCTTTTAGGGCGATCATAATCAGCTTTCGGTCTCGGTTCATGATGGCATGGTATTTTTTGCTGATGGCTAGTAGGTCGATTTCCAACTCCCACACAATCTGCTCGTCGAAGAGAACTCGCATTTCTTCGGCATACTGAAAACGCTCAAGAGCGGTTTCCAGCAAATTTTGTTTGCTTCCGAAATGTCGAAAAAGCGTCTTTTCGCTTAATTCGGCAGATGAGGCTATTTCCTGTGTCGTGACGCCGTGGTAGCCTCTCTCTGATATTAAGTCGATTGCAGCCCTTAGCAATTTCTCCGCGCTCCCCTGCTTAATTTGACGCATGATCAACTCCCTTTCTGTAGATTAAGAAGTGTCTGTCAGTGGTGACTGACATTAATGTATTTCAAATTTATTCTACCGTCAAGACGCCTGCGCCTCGCATAGCTCCCAGCACTGTGGGGAAAACGTATTCGGCGGGGTTCCAACCATTCATGGGACGACCGGAAAAAAATTCTTTCATCTGGCTTTGGTTGTTCCCCCTTTAGAGAGAGAGCGGATGATAAAGGCTGCCGGCTTTCCGTCGTCCCATGATTGAACCGGATACAGGTGAGGAAAAAGCGAAAACGGGACGAAGCCGAATGATCCTCGGCTTCGTCCCGTTTTCCGGCTTCGGCATAATATCTGCCGGATTTTACAGGATAGGAGCTTTTTTGGGAAAGCCCCGGTTTTCGTTCAAACCAAGAGCTGCCTAACGGCGCGAAGCGATATCCTCGCGGACGATCACGTCGGCATGGAGCATCTTGCGTTCGCGGCAGCTCTCGGGGTTGGAGATGCGCCACAGCATCTGATCGACGGCGCGGACGCCGAGCTGCTCCGTATCGACGTGGACGGTGGCCAGAATCGGATCCTCGCTGTACGTATTGTCGAATCCCGTCACAAAACAATGCTCCGGCACGGCTACTCCCATCCCCGCAAGCGCCTCGATGGTGATCTTGGCCCAGAAATCGTTCGCGCATACAAAAACCTCGGGAAGCTTATCCGGCTGCACATGCCGGACAAACGTCTCGTGAAATTGGTTCCCGATGCTCTTGCCGGTCAGCTCGGAGATCTGTTGATGCGGGACCTGATGCTCATCCAGCGCAAACCGAAAGCCTAGCCATCTCTCATAGTAGCTGTGCGCGTCCGTGATATCGCCGACGAACTGAAAGCTCCGGAAGCCCTTGCGGAGCAAGTACAGCATGATTTCCTGCATGCCGGCCAGGTTGTCCGTAAAGATGCTGTCGCAGTGAAAGGCGGGATCCAGATGGTCGACCATGACGACAGGGATGCGGAGACGTTTGATCTCGAGCAGAATCGAGGTTGAAATGCTGCCGAGAGTGATGATGCCCCGGATCGCTTGCGGATTGAGCAGGGTGAACAGCTGGTCGACGGACGGCTCCGTCAAGGTGAGAATATGGATCCCCCGGGCATTGAGGCGGGAGGTGACTCCGTTGAACAAAGGCCCCCAATAGATGGACTCCGGATTCTGGTAACGAATGTTGGGGAATAGAATGACGACGGTTCCGCCAAAGGCGCCATCATCGATCACAGGCAGCTCTGATTTGGAGAAGGACTCCGCAGGCGCTGCTGCCGGATTGTCCTTGAAGTATCCGAGCCGTCCGGCAGCTCTCAAGATCAAGTCCCGCGTCTGCTCGCTCACGCCGGATTTGCCTGACAGCGCTCGCGATACGGCGAATTTGGACAAACCGGTGAAATCGGCAATTTCCTGAATGGTGACTTTAGTCTTCATACGATCATCCTTAAGCTCCAATTTTCCTGTTTCTCTACCTCGTTCCAGTATACAACAAGCCGCTCAGCTCTACTAATCTTCCCTGGAAGCATACCGAAAAGGATCCGTTAGTCTTGATGATAGCTGTGAAATAGATATTGCATAATATGTTATGTCATAAATAACATATTTTCAACTTTAACCTAAACTTATTTCCGGGTCTGAAAAAAGTGAATAAAGACCTATATACGGGGGGGTAATCGATGAATTCAGAAACAACCTGTCTCCTCCAAAACGACCAAAATTATTTTTGTTGACGCTTACATTGGATATGTGGTACCGTTCTTTTTGTAATTGAAATAACTTGATACCTAACAAAAATAATTAAAAACTAAAAATTGTTATGTGTCGAGAGCGCTGAACTCATTTATCATTCCCGGGAGGTCTTATCGATGACAAGCAAATGGAAAGCATTGTCCGTCCTCACCCTCAGCGGATTGCTGCTGGCAGCAGGATGCAGCTCCAACAACGGCGGAAGCCTGAAACCTCGTCCGCCCCTACGGCATCGCCGGCAAATGAAAGCGCATCCCCTTCGCCGAGCCCTTCGCCGAGCCCTGCTCCTGCCGAGGTGCCCGATCTCGGAGGCCGCATCATCAAGGTATCGGCCTGGTGGGATCTGAAGCCGGCAGGCACGACCGCCTCCGACAAGGCTCGTCTGGACAAGATCGCCGAGGTGGAGAAGAAATACAACGTCAAGTTCGAATTCGTCAACGTCCCGTTCGAGAACTACATGGATAAGTTCACGACTACCGTGCTCGCAGGAGAGCCGTTCGCGGATATCATGCAGATGGAGTACAAGTCGGCTCTTCCTGCCATCAAGAAAGGCCAGCTGCTGCCGATCTCCGAGTTCACGACTCCCGACAACAACATCAACAAGGAAGCCAATCTCATTGCCAAATATCCGGCGATCGCCGGCGGCGAATATGCCTTCGACAATCCGACCAGCATCGGCTTGGGCCTTCACTACAACCGCGACATCTTCAAGAAGCTGTCGCTGCCGGATCCGCAGGAGCTGTACGCGAAGGGCGAATGGAGCTGGGACACTTTCCTCGACTTGGCGAAAAAAGCGACGAAGGATACGGACAATGACGGCAAGATCGACGTATTCGGCTTCTCGGGCTGGGCGAACGATGCGTTCAAGCATTTCACCGCGGCCAACGGCGGCTCCGTCGTGGACGACCGGGACGGCAAGGAAGGGCTGAGCGATCCGAAAACGATCGAAGCGGCCGAGTTCGTGAAGCGCCTCTACAACGTGGAGAACGTCGTCAAGGTCAAGACGGGCGACAAAACGAACTGGGAAGAGAGCAATACATTCAAGGACGGGGATGTCGCGCTGTTCACTGCGGCGGAATGGCAGCTTCCGGATCTCAAATTCGAGGTTGGCCTTGTGCCGATTCCGAACGGTCCACAGGGAAGCAAGGAGATCACGTATGCGAATACGGCCCAATCCGGCAAATTCATTCCGAAGGGCGTCGAGGATCCCAAGCTCGTCTACCAAATTTACGAAGAGACCTTCGACATTCCGCAGATCGAAGAGTATCCGGGCCAGGATTACCTCGAAAGCCTGTATACCGACGAAGCGGATATCAAGATGATGCGCGAGCATATCGCCGGAACCGGCAAAATCACGCTGGATGACGCGTATCCGGAATATCCGACCGGGGCGTTCGTGTCGGATATCATCAAGAACAACGCTTCCGTTGCGGCTACGGCAGAGAAGTACAAAGCCCAAGCCCAGGCTTCCATCGACAAGCTGAAGTAAAGGACCGGCAAGGGCAGCGAAGCGGTGACCCTCCTGGGAGCCGTCCGCTGCCCGCTCGTCGTCGGCTACCGAACTGCTAGGGGGAGGATATGAGGCATGGCTGGATTGAGCCTACATAAGGGATGGGCCAGGGCGGGAGCCGCTCTGCTGAGCGTATCGCTGCTGCTGGCTCCGGCGGCAGGAGTCATAGGCGCTTCAGACAGCAAGGCCAAGGCTGCCGGGCCGGCGGCGAGCGGATGGGCCCGGCAGACGGCGATCAAGGCGAACAGCTACGCAGCCTACATAGAGCCGCATTCCAACGCTCCCATGCCGGAGCGTGAGATCGTCATCGAAGCGTCGTCGTATTCCTCCGCCATCGGCGGCGATTTTGCCATCAAGGACAACCTGGAAGGGATGAGCGGCGCTTCCCTGCTTACGGGAGAAAGCGGCACGGTCCAATGGACGGTCGACATTCCCGAGGAAGGCTTGTACCAGCTGGCGCTCACCTATTTTCCGACGGAAGGAAAAAGCTCGGCGATCGAAAGAGAGCTGAGGATCGACGGCAGCCTTCCTTTCTCCGAAGCGCAATACCTGCAGTTCGACCGGGTATGGGCCAACGAGAAGGATGAGGTGGAGAGGGACAATCAGGATAACGATCTCCGTCCCCGGCAGAAGGAGCAGCCGCGCTGGATGGAGCAGCCTTTCGAGGATCCGAGCGGCTACGAGCAGGAGCCTTACCGGTTCTACTTTTCCAAAGGAGTCCATAAGCTCTCGCTCACATCCGGACGCGAGCCGATGGCGATCCGCTCCCTGAAGCTGTATCAGGCGCCGAAACCGCCCTCTTACGAGGAGGCGAAGGCGGCCTACAGAGAGGGAGAGGGAGCCGGCCAGCCGGCGGATGTGCTGCTGCGAGTGGAAGGAGAGTCCGCCGCAGGCAAGTCTTCCCCTACGCTCTACCCGATGACGGAAAGATCGAGTCCCGCGGTCAAGCCTTACAGCGCCTCCAAGATCCGGGTGAACACGATCGGCGGCTACAACTGGCGGCTGCCCGGCGAATGGATCGAATGGGAAGTTGAGGTGCCGGAAACGGGACTTTACCAGATCGCCTTCAAGAGCCAGCAGAATTTCGTCAAAGGAATCTATGCGACCCGCAAGCTCACGATCGACGGGAAAGTTCCTTTTGCCGAGATGGAAACCGTGCCGTTCCGCTACAAGAGCGGGTACCGCCTGGATGTGATGGGTGGAGAGGATCCCTATCTGTTCCGGCTTGAACAAGGAAAGCATGTCATCCGGCTGCAGGCGGTGCTGGGGGATTTTGCGCCGCTGATCCAGAGCGTCGAGGACAGCCTCTACAATTTGAATGCGATGTACCGTCAGATTCTGATGATTACAGGGACGAAGCCGGACGAGTTCCGGGACTACCGGATCGAACGCCAGATTCCGAACCTGCTGGACGTATTCGGCGCGGAGAGCAAGCGCCTGAAAGGCATCGCCTCGGAGCTGCGCAAGCTGTCCGGCCAGTCGAGCGACCAGGAAGCGCTGCTGAACACGATGTCCCGCCAGCTCGACGAGATGATCGCGAGCCCGGAGACGATTCCGCGCCGTTTGAACGCCTACAAGACGAACACGGGCGGCCTCGGCACCTGGGTGCAGCAGGCCAGGGAGCAGCCGCTGGAGATCGATGCGCTGTACGTCGCTTCCCCAGGCAGGAGGATTCCGGATACGGGAAGTGGCTTCTGGCCGAAGCTGAAGCATGAAGCGGGCACCTTCATGAGCTCCTTCTTCACGGACTACAACAATATCGGCAACGTTTCCGACGGCAAGCAGAACCGCACGGTCACGGTGTGGATCGGCAGCGGACGCGACCAGGCCAATACGATGAAGGCGATGATCGACGAGAGCTTCACTCCGGGCAGCGGCATCAGCGTCAATCTGAAGCTCGTGAACATGGGGACGCTTCTGCCGGCGACGCTGTCCGGAGAAGGTCCCGATGTGGCGATGCAGATCGGCAACGATCTTCCCGTCAACTTCGCCATGCGGCGCTCCGCGGTCGACCTGACCGGCTTCCCGGACTTCGAGGCTGCGGCCAAGGAGTTTCGCGACAGCGCCATCGTGCCCTATCGCTATGAGTCCGGCGTATACGCCTTGCCGGAGACGCAGACGTTCAACATGCTTTTCTACCGCAAGGACGTCCTGCAGGAGCTTGGGCTGGAGGTGCCTCAGACGTGGGACGACGTCCAGGATCTGCTGTCCATCCTGAGCAAGAACCATATGGAATTCGGGCTGCCGGTCGTCGCCCAGGCGAACATGCAGGGCGTCAATATCCCTCCGAACTCCCAATATTCCACTTTGCTGCTGCAAAACGGCGGCTCCTTCTATCGGGACGGAGGGCGGCAGTCGGATCTGGATTCGCGCGTGGGCATCGAGACCTTCAAGCAATGGACGGAATTCTATACGGACTACAAGCTTGAGCGCGAATACGACTTCGCCAACCGGTTCCGGACGGGCCAGATGCCGATCGGGATCACCGATTATACGATGTACAACCAGCTCTCCGTCTTCGCTCCGGAGATCCGGGGGCAATGGGGCTTCGTTCCGGTTCCCGGAACGCTGCAGCAGGACGGCTCCATCCGCCGGGATACGCCGGCTTCCGGAAGCGGCGTCATGATGCTGCGGGAAGCGCGCGACAAGGATGCCGCCTGGCAGTTCATGAAGTGGTGGACCAGCGCCGGCATCCAGGCCGAATTCGGCCGCGAGATGGAAGGGCTGATGGGGGCGGCCGCACGTTATCCGACGGCCAACATCGCCGCGCTGGATTCCCTTCCTTGGCCGGCACAGGATTACGCCAGCCTGAAGGAGCAGTTCGCGGAGGTCAGAGGCGTTCCCGAGGTGCCGGGAGGCTACTTTACCGGCAGGCATTTGTTCAACGCTTTCTATCAGACTGTCGTCGGCGGCGTGGAGGCCAGAGAGTCCATGATGGATTACACGGAATACATTCAGGACGAAATTCGCACCAAGCGCAAGGAATTCGGGCTGCCGTAAAGCTTGGGGGGAGGACTAACCATGCCGCAATCATCGGTTCGCAACGAACAGGCTGCCGTCGCCCAAGCTCCGGCCCGCTCCCGGCTTGGGGCTCGGCTGAGCCTGCTGTGGCAGCAGATCAAGGCCGCACGGCACAGCTATTTTCTCATGGCGCCCTATATGGCGCTGTTCTTCCTGTTCACCGTCGTGCCTGTCGTCATCTCGATTCTGCTCAGCTTCACCTATTTCAACATGCTGGAATTTCCGAAATTCATCGGGTGGCAGAACTATGCTCGTCTGTTCCTGGAGGACGACGTCTTCCTGATCGCCATCAAGAATACGATCCTGTTCGCGATTATAACGGGACCGATCAGCTATATCGCCTGCTTCGTCTTCGCCTGGATCATCAACGAGCTTCCGCCCAAGCTGAGGGCGTTCATGACCCTTGTCTTCTACGCTCCGTCCATATCGGGCAACGTGTATTTCATCTGGCTGATGATCTTCTCCGGAGACCGCTACGGCATTGCGAACGGACTGCTGATCAAGCTCGGCGTCATTCTGGAGCCGATCCTCTGGCTCAAGACGGAAGCCTACGTCATGCCGATCATCATT
Organism: Paenibacillus sp. P22; assembly: GCF_000469945.2. Taxonomy (NCBI): domain Bacteria; kingdom Bacillati; phylum Bacillota; class Bacilli; order Caryophanales; family Paenibacillaceae; genus Paenibacillus; species Paenibacillus sp. P22. The sequence goes on from NZ_CBRA020000049.1 coordinate 39,813, forward strand.
CTCGTCCAGCTGTGGCTCAGCCTCGGCACCGGCTTCCTGGCCTTCATCGCGGGCCTGCAGACGGTAGACCGCACGCTGTACGAGGCCGGCGCCGTCGACGGCATCCGCAACCGCTGGCAGGAGCTCTGGTATATTACGCTGCCCTCGATGCGTCCGCAGCTGATGTTCGGCGCGGTCATCCAGCTGACAGCCTCGTTTGCGGTGGCGGACGTCTCGATCGCCCTGGCCGGCTTCCCAAGCGTCAACTACGCCGCAGAGACCGTCGTCACGCATCTGATCGACTTCGGCACGAACCGGTTCGAGATGGGATACGCTTCGGCGATCGCGACCGTGCTTTTCCTCCTGATGGTCGGCACCAATCTGCTCGTCCAAAAACTGCTGAGAAGGGTAGGGGAATGACATGGCTGCCATCCTTGCGCCGCGCAAGCGTGTCAATCGATCGCTCTCCGGCAGCGTTTCTCTCTTCCTCCTGCTGCTGCTGTTCGGAGCGTTCATGGTGCTGCCTCTCATCTATGCCGTCAACAACGCGTTCAAGCCGCTGGATGAAATCTTTACGTTTCCGCCTACGCTGTTCGTCAAAAATCCGACGTTCAGCAACTTCACCGATCTGATGAATCTGCTCGGCAACACCTGGGTGCCGTTCACCCGGTATGCGTTCAATACGATCTTCATTACCGGCCTCGGCATCGTCGGCCATGTGCTGCTCGCTTCGGCGGCAGCCTATCCGCTGGCGAAGCATGTCTTTCCGGGCAAGGGCTTCCTGTTCCAGATCGTCGTCCTGTCGCTCATGTTCACGCCAGCCGTGACGGCGATTCCGAACTATATGATCCTGTCCTGGCTCGGATGGATCGACACCTACTGGGCCGTAATCATTCCTGCTTTCGCCTATTCGCTGGGGCTCTATCTCATGAAGCAGTTCATGGAGCAGATTCCCGACGCGCTGCTGGAGGCGGCCAAGATCGACGGCGCCAGCGAGTACCGCATCTGGTGGACGATCGTCATGCCCAACGTCAAGCCGGCCTGGCTGACGCTGATCATCCTGCTCTTCCAGATGCTGTGGGGCAGCGACGGCAACGGCTATATCTACAGCGAGCAGCTCAAGACGCTGCACTACGCCGCCGGGCAGATCGTCCAGGGCGGCATCGCCCGCGCCGGAGCCGGGGCCGCCGTCGCTCTCATTCTGATGAGCGTGCCGATCACGCTGTTCGTATTCTCGCAGAGCCGCATCATCGAAACGATGGCGAGCTCGGGCATGAAGGATTAGGGGGAGAGAAGACATGGCCGTCAAAAAAAGCTTGCTTCTGCTCCTTGGCGCCGCGCTGCTGCTGGGCGGAGCGCTGCCCGCCGCCGCAGGCGCCCCGTATGAGAGCTATCTGTACAACTATTGGGGCGATGCGGTGCCAGCGCCGGATGCGTACTTGCCGGACAAGGCCGTCACGGGCGGCGATTTGGGCATCGGCAGCTTCGCCGAGCCGTCCGATGCCGCCGTCTCTCCGGCCGGAGAGGTATACATCCTTGACAGCGGCAACAAGCGCATCGTCGTGCTGGATAGGGAGTACCGGCTCAGGCGTGTGCTGGAGAGCTTCGACAACAACGGGACAAAGGACGGCTTCCAGGGGCCGTCCGGAATATACGTCGACGGGGAAGGACTCGTCTATGTCGCGGATACGGCAGGCAAGCGGATCGTCGTCCTGAACGCAGAGGGGCGGCTGCAGCGGATCGTCGACAACCCGCAGTCGGATATTCTGGCCTCGGGCTTCCAGTTTCTCCCGCTCAAAGTGACGGCCGACCGCGCGGGCCGCATCTATACGGTCGCCCAAGGCGTATTCGAGGGCTTGATGCAGTTCGACGAGCAGGGCCGCTTCATCGGCTATATCGGTACGAACAAGGTCAGGCGGGATTACCGCGAGTACATCTGGCGGCTGTTCTCCACGGATGCCCAGCGGGCTCAGGGCGTGCTGTTCGTGCCGACCGAGTTCTCCAATGCGGATGCCGATTACAAGGGCTTCCTGTATGCCACCAATATCGATCCGAACTCTACGGTTCCGATCAAGCGGCTGAATCCGTCCGGCGAGGATGTGCTGAAGCGCTTCGGCTACAACGACGTAAGAGGCGACCTGATCTATCGGACCTCCGTCGGACCTTCCAAAATGATCGACATCAAATTCATCGGCGACGGCATGTACAGCGCGCTGGATGCGACCCAGAACCGGGTGTTCACCTATGACGACGAAGGCCATCTGCTGTACGTGTTCGGCGGCAAGGGCAATCAGCTCGGCACGCTGAAGACGCCGGTGGCGGTCGAGAAGCTGGGAGGCGACCGCCTCGTGCTCGACCGGGGCAGAGCGAGTCTGGTCGTCTACAAGCCGACTTTCTACGGGGCGGCGATCAACGAAGCCGCGGCGCTCCATTACCGGGGGGAGGATGCCGAGGCGCTGGGCTTGTGGCGCAAGGTGCTGCAGCTCAACTCGAACTTCGACCTCGCCTACATCGGGATCGGCAAGGCTTATCTGATGGAAAAGAACAACAAGGCGGCTCTGGACTATTTCAAGCTGGGCTCGGACAAAAAGAGCTATTCGGTGGCGTACAAGCGCTACCGAAGGGAAATGATGAAGGAGCATTTCGGCACCGTGCTTACGGCAGCCGCATCCGCCGCGGCGCTGCTGGCAGCGCTGAAGCTCGCGGCAACCTGGAGAGGAAGGAGAGGACGGGATCGTGAAGCAAACCTACATTAAATTCCCGCTGCATCTGATCTTCCATCCGTTCGACGCCTTCTGGGATCTCAAAGCCGACAACAGGGGACGGCTTGGCGTCGCTTTCTCGGCGCTGGCGCTGACGGCGCTGGCGATGGTGCTGCAGAAGCAGTACGCTGGTTTTCTGGTCAACAATTTCGATCCGAGGTATATGAACAGCCTGATGGACATCCTTGCCGTCGTCGCTCCTTTCTTCCTCTGGTGCGTCGCCAACTGGGCCGTCACGACGCTGATGGAAGGGGAGGGCAAGTTCAAGGAGATCATCCTGGCGAGCGGCTACTCGCTCGTTCCGATCTTCCTCATCTACCTGCCCATGATTGCCGCAAGCCGGTTCATGGTTCAGGAAGAGACGTCCTTTTATTACCTCTTCAACTCCATTGCCGTCGCCTGGTTCCTGCTGCTGCTGTTCATCGGAAATATGACGGTCCATCAGTACTCGGTCGTCAAAACCGTGGCGACCATGGCCCTGTCGGTCGTCGTCATGGGAATCATCGTCTTTCTCGGCGCGCTCGTACTCAGCATGCTGCAGCAGCTGGCCGACTTTTTCGTCAATATGTACCGTGAGCTTATCTATCGCACGTAAAGGAGGCGGCAGCCGTGAACAAACGGCAAAAAACCTGCACGGCGCTTGCCTGCACAGGCGTTGCAGCCATCGCCCTGGCGGCGCTGCTGCTCGGCAGCCGGGGAGTCCCGGCTGCGGACTTGTCCGCTTATGCGGAGCCGTCCCGTGCAGCCGCCTCTGCGACGGCCGAGGCGGGCACGCTGGCGTATCTGGACGGGGATGCGGATACTGTGGAAGGAATGGGTCTGGTCGCCAAGGACGGCGGCATGTCCTTGTACTACAACGAGAAGACGACAGAAATCGCCGTCCGGGACGGCAGCGGCCGGCTCTGGTACAGCAACCCGCCGCAGCGCGAGCAGGACGGCCTGGCCTCCGGCTACGAGAAGGAATCGCTCGCCTCGCAGCTGAGCGTCCAGTTCCGCGATTCGGTCGGCACGAACCAAATCTATACCAACTTTGCCCGCAGCATCAGCGGCGGCCAGTTCAAGGCGGCTTCAATCGAAGGCGGCATCCGCATCGAGTATACGATCGGAGACACTTCTCTCGGCATCAACGCTCTCCCCAGGCTCATCTCCAAGAAGCGGCTGGAGGAGAAGGTCGTCTCCAGGCTGGAGCCTGCGCTCGCCAAGTACGTATCGGCGCGCTATTATGCTTCCAAGTCGAACCCGGACGTGCTGGAGCGGCTTGACGGCCAGATTTCCAAGAAGCTCGTCCTCGACAAAATGGTCGATGCCTTCGAGAAGGCGGGGTATACCGCCGACGATCTCGCGGCGGATAATGCCGAGAACGGAATCGGGGAGGCGGGGGGCAGCGACAAGCCGAGCTTCACGATTCCGGTGGAATACCGGCTCGACCGCGGCAGCCTGCTCGTCACCGTGCCGCTCGGCCAGCTGCAGGAAAGCGGACCTTTCCGGCTCCGCAGCCTCGATCTGCTGTCCTACTTCGGGGCGGCGGACGGCAAGGCGGAAGGATACATGCTCGTTCCCGACGGCTCGGGCAGCCTGATCAACCTGAACAATGGAAAAATAACCCAGGAGCAGTATGTCCAGCGGGTATACGGCTCCGACCGCAACGACAACAGCCGGACCCGCGGGCAGGTGAGCGAGGATGCCAAGCTGCCTGTTTTCGGCATGAAGAGCGGAGACGGGGGCTGGTTCGCCGTCATCGAGAAGGGCGATGCGATTGCAAGCATCGCCGCCGACATCGGCGGCAAGCAGAGCAGCTACAACCATGTGTACGGCAGCTTCGCGATTCGCGGCGAGGATGAGCTGGAGATGTACACCGGCCAGAAGATGCAGGAGATACAGCTGCTCACCGAGGAGCGGTACCGGGGAGACGTCGAGATCCGCTACAGCTTCCTCGGCGGAGCGGAAGCCAGCTATTCCGGCATGGCCCGTCTATACCGGCGGCAGCTGGAGGAGCGGGGCGCGCTGAGGCGGCTGGATGCCGACGGGCCTCTTCCATTTTTCCTGGACGTGATCGGAACGGTAGACAAGCGGGCGTCGCTGGCCGGCGTCCCTTACCGCGAGACGGTGGCGCTCACGACCTTCAAGCAAGCCGGCAAGATCGGCAGCTTGCTGCGGGACAACGGCGTCCAGGCCGTGCAGATGCGCTACCTCGGCTGGTTCGGCGGCGGCATCAGCCATCATTCGCCTTCTTCGGTCAAGATCGACTCCGAGGCGGGCAGCGCTGCCGGGTTGAAGTCGCTGGCGGCACAGCTCGATGACGGCGGAGGCATGCTGTTCCCTGATGTCGCTTTCCAGACGATTTACAACAATGACCGGGGCTTCACCCCGACCTCCGATGCGGCCAGATTCGTCACCAAGGAGCAGGCGAAGCTGAATCCGTACAATCCGGCGCTGAGCCGCATGGACAGCATGAAGCCGGCCTATTACCTGCTGTCCCCGGCCAAGCTTCCTTATTATGTCGGCGAGTTCAGCTCCGATTACGGCAAGCTAGGGCTCGGATCGCTGTCGCTGCGCGATCTTGGCGGCGAGCTGGCAGCCGACTACAGGGACAGCCGGCCCGTGTTCCGCGAGACGGCCAAAGCCATCGCCAAGGAGCAGCTCGGCAAGCTGAAAATGGCTTATCATCAGCTGCTGATCCAGTCTCCGAATGCATACGCGCTTCCATTCAGCAGCCGGCTGATCGGCGTTCCGTCCGGCTCCAGCGGCTTTACGCTGACGGATGAAGCCATCCCCTTCTATCAAATGGTGCTTCACGGCTACGCCGATTACGCGGGCGAGCCGATGAACCGCTCCGGCGACTCCGATCTGCGGCTGCAGCTCCTGAAAAGCCTCGAGCTCGGAGCGGCTCCGCGCTTCGAATGGAGCTGGCTGCCCTCCTCGGAGCTCAAGTCGACCGACTTCGAGCAGCTTTACTCAACCGGATACGAGGCTTGGCTGGCTGATGCGGCGGAACTGTACAGAGAGGCGGACAAAGTTCTCGGTCCTCTCCGAGGAGTGAGAATGAGCAGTCATGAAATCATCCAGGAAGGGCTCGTTCTGGTCAGCTATGAGAACGGGGCTTGGGTTGCCGTCAATTACACGAAGCAATCCGCCGAGGTGAACGGCGTGTCGATAGAGCCGGAAAGCTACGCGACGGGAGGGACGGCGACATGAAGACGGTCGGAATGTCTTTCCGCACGCGCCGGACGCTGCTTGGTCTTGCCTTCATCTCGCCTTGGCTGATCGGCTTCCTGCTTCTGTTCGCGGCGCCGTTGATCCAGTCCTTGCGCTTCAGCTTCAGCAAGCTGAGCATCGCGCCGGGCGGCTATGGACTTGAACCGGTCGGCTGGGCCAACTTCAAGGAGTCGCTGTTCGTCCACGCGAGCTTCAACCGGGTGCTGGTGGATTCCATCGCCCAGATGGCTCTCAACGTGCCGATGATCCTGTTCTTCAGCCTGTTCACGGCGACGCTGCTGAACCAGAAGTTCCGCGGACGGGCTCTTGCCCGGTCGGTCTTCTTCTTGCCTGTCATCCTGGCATCAAGCGCGGTAGCCGCGGCGGAGTCCGCCGGACTCATCAACCTGATGGGAGACGCGAACGCCATCGAGGCCTCGAGCGGAGCGGGGGTATCCTACAATATTTTGTCCATGGTGCGCATGCTTTCGGATGTCGGCATTCCGGCCGCATTCACCGATTATATCGTGGAAGCGATTTTGCGGATCTATGATATCATCAGCAGCTCCGGCGTGCAGATTCTGATCTTCCTCGCCGCGCTGCAGTCGGTGCCGGGCTCCATGTATGAGGTAGCCAGGATCGAAGGAGCCACCGCCTACGAGTCCTTCTGGAAGATTACGTTCCCGATGGTCAGCCCGCTGATTCTGACGAACGTGATCTATACGATCATTGATTCCTTTGCCGGCAGCCCCGTGACCAAAATCATCTACGAGACTGCATTCAAGACGCAGAACTTCGGCCTCAGCTCGGCAATGGCCTGGCTGTACACGCTCGTCGTGGGCATCCTGCTGATCGTCATCGGCTGGGGTGCTGTCGCGCCGCATTCACTACAATTAATGAACTCATAGGGGGTGCAGGGGCATGGCAGTCGATCCGTCCCGTTCGATTCCTTCCGGCATCGGCAAGCTGCGGTCAGGCGAGGAGCGCTCTATCCGGCTCAAGAAAGCAGGCGGCAAGGCAGCCGACATCTTATACGCGGTTTTCAGGTACGCGCTTGTCGTCGGCATTTCGTTCATCATTCTTTATCCGATCCTGCTCAAGATTTCCGTCGCCTTCAAGGACAAAATCGATCTGTACGATCCGACGATCTTTGTCGTTCCGAAGCATTACACGCTGGACAATATCCGGATGGCGATGCAGATCATGGACTACGGCCCGCTGCTGGCCAACACGCTGCTGTTCGTCGCTGTGACGACAGCGCTGACGACGGCAGCCTGCGCGCTGGCCGGCTACGGCTTCGCCCGCTTCTCGTTTCCGGGCAGCAATCTGCTGTTCGCGCTCGTCATCCTGACCATTCTGGTGCCGACAAGCACATTGATGGTGCCGATGTACCTGCATTTCCGGAGCTTCGACCTGTTCGGCCTCTATGAGCGCATGAGCGGCCGCCCCGGCGTCAATCTGCTTAATACGTACTGGCCATCCATCATTACGGCGGCGACGGCTATGGGACTGAAGGCGGGACTGTTCATCTACATTTTCCGTCAATTTTTCAAAGGCATGCCCAAGGAAATCGAGGAAGCGGCCCTGATCGACGGCGCGGGCGGAATCCGCACGTTTACGGGCATCATGCTGCCAAATGCGATCTCCCCGCTCATTACGGTCATCTTGTTCTCGTTTGTCTGGCAGTACAACGACACGCTCTATACGTCCCTCTTCATGAGCGAAAGCGCGCTGATGCCGCTGAAGGTGGCTTCGCTGCCGGCACAGGCCAATCAGCTCATACCTCAGCTGATGGGCTATGCGTCCAACTCCGGCATCAAATCGGATCCGAACCATGTCGCCATGATCGTCGACACGGGCATTCTGCTGGCTATCGCGCCGCTCATCCTGCTGTATCTGGCCGTGCAGCGCTACTTTGTGGAAAGCATCGAGCGCTCAGGCATCATTGGATCGATYMKYWGACCKRSRAGGAGACGAAGCCGGTGGAAGCGGCCTGGAATTGGACGCTAGCATGGTCAACAAAACGCAACGCCCGA